>NZ_JAUBOV010000128.1:0-12225 GCF_036700405.1 Microcoleus sp. T3_D1 | reverse complement strand
TGTTAGACTAGCAACGGTTAGCAGAACCCTATGAAGCGTCAAGAATCACCGCGCATTTATGCCGGTGAGTATTTCAAAGAAAGCATTGGACAAGCAGGCAAATATACAAATACCCCCCAGGGCTGTTTCATTCTCCGTAGGGGCCGTGCCCCCGTGCCGGCCCTCTTGGTCTGATCAGCCGATCGAATCGTCTAGGTCGGGGGTAGGCACGGGGAGTAGGGGTAGCACTACCCCTACAAAATTCATGTTTTTGGTGAGAATGAAACAGCCCTGAAATACCCCCGCTTCAAATTTTAGCGCCTCAAGTGATATAATATTAGCTTCTGAAAAACACTTAATTTTTCGGGAGAGGGAGTTAAATGCCCTACAATCAATTTAGCATAGAACAAATTAAGGCAACTTTCGGCATCACCTTGGCTAGAACGGTTGGCTTGTTTGCCGATCTCCCTGAAAGAGAACCAAGCAGTTTTTTGCAAGAAACTTTGCAATTCAATCTGCCTTTAGCACTAGAAATTAATTCCGAGAAAGCTCGCTCCGAGCTAATTATCGCGCCAATATTAGTTGAGATAAAAAAACGGCTACCGGAACGGATGAGTTTATTTTCCGGTCGAGAATTCAATGTAGACGCTGCTAGGGGGTTGAGCGGTTATTGCGATTTTCTAATTAGCCGATCGCCGGAACAGCTAGTCATTGAATCCCCAGTTATCGCCTTGGTTGAAGCCAAAAATGACAACATCCAATCCGGCTTAGGACAGTGCATGGCAGAAACGATCGCAGCACAAATATTTAACCAGCGTCAAGAAAATGACATTCAGACAATTTATGGAGTTGTCACAACTGGTAGTATCTGGAAATTTTTCAAATTAGAAGGAATTGCGATCGAGATTGACACCAGCGAATATTTTATTAATAATGTTGGTAAAATTCTCGGTATCTTAATAAATTTTATAGAGTCTTGAGTGAAACCAGAATGTATTATTTAAGCTGCTGCGTGCAAATCGCAAGTTAAAATAGTTGTTGATATCCTTTAACCAAAGCCAGCCATGAATCAAGCGCCCAATCCCTTTAACTCAAATCCCTCCAATCCGCTAGACCCCTTGGAGCAAGAAGTTGACGAGCAAGGTGAAGCATTGCCGAAACAGTACCACCCGGCAACTAAAAAAACTCTGCAAAAAGTCTTTATCATCCTGGTAGTTGTCGGGGCAATCATTGGGGGAATTCTATCTATAGGGGTGATTTCGCTGATGCAGAAGGCGGGACTGACAGATGTGCCGGCAAGGGTACAGAATCCTAAGTAATCAAGTCCGAAGGATCTGTCGATGCTGAATGCACTGATTTTCTGGGATGAAGCTTGAGAAACTATGATGTTTTGTATTGTAAAACTTCATTGAGTTTATAAGCAATTATAAACAATAATGGTATTCTATTGTTGTGAGTGTTGAACAAGGAATACGCATAGCCCAAAAAACGCAAGTCTCAAATGCAACTAACACAGAGGCACATCATTAAATCAACGGAACACCGTTTCGCCCAAATTGACGAACTAGCTTTCAAGTCCAAAAACCTCTACAATGCCGCCAATTACGTCATTCGTCAGAGTTTTATTTATGGATGGGGTTATGTCAATTACAACGAAATGAATCGTTTGATGAAGTCTCACGAAGCATATAAGGCTTTGCCTGCCAAGGTCAGTCAACAAATCTTGATGGTTTTAGACAAGAATTGGAAATCGTTTTTTGAGGCTGTTAAAGCTTACAAAGTCGATCATTCCAAATTCACAGGTCGCCCAAAACTACCAAAGTACAAAGATAAGGTCAAAGGGCGAAACCTTCTCATCTACACGATTCAAGCAATTAGTAGTAAACAGTTGAAGAAGGGGATTGTCAAGCTTTCTGGTACTGACTTTTTAATTAAAACTAAAGTCAATCCTGACCAGATTTGCCAAGTTAGAGTGGTGCCGAAATGTGATTCCTATGTAATTGAGGTAATTTATGATGCTTGTACTGAGCGTAGTCGAAGTGAACCGGAGTCCACCATCGACAATGCCAACTCTGTAGCTAGTATTGATTTAGGATTGGATAATTTAGTGGCGTTAATTTCAAATCAACCGGGATTTCTCCCTTTGTTGATTAACGGGCGACCATTGAAATCGATCAACCAGTTCTACAACAAGCGAAAATCACGATTACAATCCCAGTTAAAAGGGAACCGCAAAATATCACCCCGAATTCAGCGCTTAACTCGCTGTCGCAATCAGAAAGTTGACAATTACTTACATCATGCTAGCCGTCTAATTATTAACCTTTTGCTCACCAAGCAGATTGGGACGCTAGTAATTGGCAAGAACGCGCAGTGGAAAACAGAAATTGATCTAGGGAAGCCAACCAACCAAAACTTTGTTAGTATTCCTCACTCTCGATTGATTGAGATGTTGGAATACAAAGCTCAGTTGGTAGGAATCGATGTAATTGTACAGGAAGAATCTTACACATCTCGCGCAAATTTTTTGGGTTTAGATTCAATCCCTGTCTACGGGAAAACAGAAAAAGCTCCTGTGTTTACTGGTAAACGAATCAAGCGAGGTTTGTACAAAACATCGACTGGTCGGTTAATTAATTCTGACGTGAATGCAGCGTATAACATTCTCAGAAAAGCAATCCCAAATGCGTTCAGCACTCTTGATAGGGAGCTGCGTAGTTGGGCCAATGCGGGTCGATCCGCTCAAAGTGAAAGGGAAGGGGGAGGGACTTGAAGCCTCCCATGTCATGCAATAAATGACTATACTTTTACCAGCTATGGATGTTTTCTAAATAATTGATGCTTAAAAATTCTACGGCTGCGCCCGATCGCATTTCACAGCCGCCAATTTCGGAAAAACTTGTCTCCTCCGGCTTTCACGCTCTTTCTGACCCCCTGCGGATTCAGATTTTGGAGTTGCTGCGGGAACAGGAGTTGTGTGTTTGCGAATTGTGCGATCGGCTTTCTGTCCCTCAGCCTAAACTCTCTTTCCACCTCAAAACCTTGAAGGATGCAGCTTTAGTCCGCAGCCGCCAAGAAGGGCGCTGGATTTACTACAGCCTCAATTTAGCTCAGTTTGTCGCCCTGGAACAGTACCTAGCCGAATACCGCCGCTTCAGCCAGATCCTGCCGGCGCGCCCTTGTTTCGACGCAGATTAACCCATCAACATTTCTTAATGTGTTGATTGCCTGTTTGTCTTCCCTCATACTTGACATATCAAATTTTATTGATATGATTCCAGTGTATCCCTTAGTTATGGCATTGGGTGAGGTCAATGAAGCCAGCAGAAAAGCCCAAGGCTTTCGCACTAAGTATAATTGCTTTGATCATAGGTGCGATCGGGCTTCTCAGCTCCTGCGGACAAGTCCAGTCGCCAGAATCGCAAAGCATTAAAATAGACGGTTCCAGCACCGTGTATCCAATTACGGATGCGATCGCCAAAGAATATCAAACTACCAATCCCAAAAAAGCATCAATTACTGTTGAATTCTCCGGTACTGGTGGAGGATTTAGAAAGTTTTGTGCTGGCGAAACTGACATCAGCAACGCCTCGCGCCCCATCAGCCCAGGGGAAATGGAAGCCTGCAACAAAGCTGGCATCCGCTACTACGAATTACCTGTCGCATTTGACGCGCTCACAGTAGTAGTCAATCCCAAAAATAACTGGATAAAAGACATTACTGTAGAGGAACTAAAAAAACTTTGGGAACCCGCCGCCCAAGGAAAAATTACCCGCTGGAATCAGATTCGACCTAATTGGCCAAATCGACCTATAACCCTTTACGGTGCCGGCAAAGATTCCGGTACATTTGACTATTTCACAGAGGCAACAGTAGGTACTGCGAAAGCCAGCCGTACCGACTATACAGCTAGTGAAGACGACCAAGTTTTAGTGCAAGGAGTTATTAAAGACGAAAATGCTTTAGGTTACTTTGGATTGTCGTATTACGAAGACAACCAAAGTCAATTGAAAGCTGTAGGTATTGACAGAGGCAAAGGAGCAGTGTTGCCATCCCGCGAAACTGTAGAAAAAGCTCAGTATCAGCCCCTGGCACGACCTCTATTTATCTATGTCAACTACAACTCGGCTCAAAATAAAGTAGAACTACGCAACTTTGTAGAATTCTACATGAAAAAAGCTCCGACCTTAGTTAGTTCTGTGGGTTATATTCCTTTACCAAAAGAAGGCTATCAACTAATTTATCAGCACTTCTACAATGGGAAGGTGGGCACAGTTTTTGGTGGTCAAGCTCAGCTTGACTTGACTATTGGCGAGTTATTGCGACAGCAGGCTAAATTTTGAGTTTTTCTCATGAATTTTCACTTACCAGTTAACTAAAATGAACCATCCTCAAGCCACTAACTCACCTGTCCAAGCAGGAAGCAAGCTCAGTTTTTTTGAAAGATACCTCACCCTTTGGGTATTTCTTTGCATTTTAGGCGGTATTATTCTCGGTAGACTATTCCCCAGCGTCGCCGTCACCCTTGATGCTCTCAGCTTTTATCAGGTGTCAATTCCTATTGCCATTTGTCTATTTTTTATGATGTATCCCATCATGGTAAAAATAGACTTTACCCAGGCGGCCCATGCAGCGCGAACGCCCAAACCAGTAATCTTAACATTAGTCGTCAACTGGGTTATCAAACCATTTACAATGGTAGCATTTTCTCAGTTTTTCTTAGGTTGGCTATTTCGCCCCCTCATTACCGGCACAGAAATAATTCGTGGCAGTGAAGTCTCCATCGCTAGTTCCTACATTGCGGGTACAATATTATTAGGAATTGCCCCTTGTACTGCGATGGTTTTAATGTGGGGATATCTCTCCTACGGCAATCAAGGACATACCCTCGTTATGGTTGCTGTTAATTCCCTAGCAATGCTGTTTTTATATGCACCATTAGGCAGATGGCTGTTAGCAGCCAATGATTTAGTTGTTCCTTGGCAGACAATAGTATTGTCTGTATTCATTTATGTCGGTTTGCCCTTAGCCGCCGGAATGTATAGCCGTTTCTGGATTTTCAAACATAAAGGGCGAGAATGGTTTGAACGAGAGTTTATGCAATATCTGAGTCCAGTTGCTACGGCTGCCCTTTTGATTACGCTAATTCTTTTGTTTGCCTTCAAAGGAGAGTTGATTGTTAATAATCCTCTGCACATTCTTTTAATTGCTGTGCCTCTGTTTATCCAGACAAACTTCATTTTCCTGATTTCTTATGTAGCAGCTTTAAAACTCAACCTGTGCTACGAAGATTCAGCACCGGCCGCCCTGATTGGGGCCAGCAATCATTTTGAGGTAGCGATTGCTACGGCTGTGATGCTTTTTGGCTTAAACTCAGGTGCAGCCTTGGCTACAGTAGTCGGTGTTTTAATTGAGGTTCCAGTGATGTTAATGTTAGTAGAATTCTGCAAGCGAACAGCATTTTGGTTTCCCCGAAAACCAGAAACTGCCTCGCTGCGAGACCCTCGTTGTTTTCCCAATTCCCATTGCTAGAATCTCATGAACGAATTTACTCATAAACCCAGAATTCTCTTTTTATACGGCTCTTTAAGAGAGCGTTCTTACAGCCGCTTGTTGGCGGAAGAGTCGGCTCGAATTATTGAGGGCTTCGGTGCAGAGGTTAGGTTTTTTAATCCTCTAGAATTGCCGATTTATGGTAGCGTTCCTGATACTCATCCGAAGGTTCAAGAATTACGGGAATTGAGCCTGTGGTCGGAGGGTCAAGTGTGGTCGAGTCCAGAAATGCACGGCAATATTACCGGCATTATGAAAAATCAAATTGACTGGATTCCTTTAAGTATTGGGGCTGTCAGACCGACTCAAGGCCGAACTTTGGCGGTAATGCAAGTCAGCGGCGGTTCGCAGTCTTTTAATGCTGTCAATACTTTGAGAATTTTGGGTCGCTGGATGCGGATGTTTACGATTCCGAATCAGTCTTCGGTTGCTAAGGCTTATCAGGAATTTAACGATGATGGGACGATGAAGGATTCGCCTTATCGCGATCGCGCGATCGACGTAATGGAGGAACTGTACAAGTTTACCTTGCTGTTGCGGGAGCAAACCGACTATTTGACCGATCGCTACAGCGAACGCAAGGAACAAGCAGCTAAAGAGGCGATCGCACTAGCAAATCGCGCCCTTGAAACATCTAACTAACAAGCACCAACTAACAACTAACAACCAACAAAAACCATGAAAAAAGTAATGTTTGTTTGCAAAAGAAACTCCTGCAGATCGCAAATGGCAGAAGGATTTGCTAAAACCATTGGAGCCGGCAAGATTGGAGTCACCAGTTCCGGGTTAGAATCTAGCAGAGTTCATCCGACAGCAATTCAAGTCATGTCAGAAATCGGCATTGACATCACAGATCAAACCTCCAACCCATTAAACGAATTCAATGCAGAAGACTACGATGCAGTAATTTCTCTCTGTGGCTGCGGCGTGAATTTACCCGAAGCGTGGGTATTGCGAGAAGTGTTTGAAGATTGGCAACTCGACGATCCCGACGGACAACCCATCGAAACTTTTCACCGCGTTCGAGATGAAATTAAAGCACGAGTTGAAACATTAGTTGACTCTCTAAAGTAAGATTAGTCTCAAAATTAGAATTCTTGCCTTGTCGGCTTTAACTCAGCTCTTGCAGTATTGTCAATAAGCCTTTTCTGAACAGGCTTTCCGGCCTGTTCCACAACAACAAAATTCCTCTTTTGTGGAACAGGCATCTTGCCTGTTATTGAGAATGGTGTAAGATGTCAGCTTTAACTGAGTTGTAGTATTGTCAATAAGGCTTTTCTGAACAGGCTTTCCGGCCTGTTCCACAAGAAAATTAATCTCCTGTGGAACAGGCCGGAAAGCCTGTTTTCAATAAGGGTGCAAGATGTGAGTTTCAATTAACTTTGTAGCGACCCGTTAAAATTTGGATCGGGGGAGCATCTCAGTTTTGTAAAAAGCATTTTTTTTATTGTAGTGCGAGCGTCCCCGCTCGCGTATTGTACAAGACGCGAGCGGGGACGCTCGCACTGTAAATGCAAAACTGAGATGCTCCCTGGATCGGTCGCATCCAAAGAATTAGTGCTAAATTATGAGAGGCGTTCCGCTGGAACGCCTCTAAATTCGTTGCGAGCACAGACCAAAAAGTTTAGCACATGATTCAGACCGCAGTCACGCCTTTCAAAAACAAAATTAACTCAGCTTTAACTAAAAAGCAGATTACAGTTTTACAAATTAATCTCGGCAAACGCTGCAACCTCGCTTGCACTCACTGCCACGTAGAAGCTAGCCCGACACGAACAGAAGAACTTTCCCCGGAAATTTGCGACCAATTAATTGAAATCATTCGCCGCTTTCCTCAAATTCAAACTGTTGACCTCACCGGCGGTGCTCCCGAAATGCTTTACGGTTTTAAACCGCTAGCGGAAGCTGCCAGGGCGGCAGGTAAAGAGGTAATTGTTCGTTCTAATTTGACGATTTACTTTGAAAAAGGTTTTGAAGATATTCCCGACTATTGCGCGCAGCACCAACTTAGAATTGTGGCGTCGCTTCCCTGCTACCAAGCTGACAATGTTGACAAAATGCGCGGTAACGGTGTTTTTGACAGTTCGATTCGGGCGCTGCAAAAGCTAAATCAGTTGGGATACGGGAAAAACCCAAATTTAACTCTGGATTTGGTGTACAATCCACAAGTGCCGGCAACAGATAAGTTTTCGCTAACACCGGAACAAGGCAAGTTAGAGCAAGATTACAAGGTTTATTTAGCCGAACATTTTGGGATTTGTTTTAATCAATTGTTCGCGATTACTAATTTGCCGGTGGGACGGACGAAGTTTCATTTGGAACATAAGAAACTTCACAAGCCTTATCTGGGGTTTTTGGAGGATAATTTTAATCCCGGTACTCTGGAACATTTAATGTGCCGCAACGAATTGTCGATCGACTATTTGGGCAATGTCTACGACTGCGATTTTAACCAGATGGAAAATCTGCCGGCGAAAACTGGCAGCGGGGAAAAGATAACTGCTGCTAAATTGCTCGAATCGGGCAGTTTAGAGGTGATTCAAGAGGTGCAAACGGCTGCTTATTGTTATGGATGTACGGCAGGTAGCGGTTCTAGCTGCGGCGGTACTTTGATTTGAGCAATACAGTAGGGACACTCCAAGAGCCCATAGGTGTCAAGTTAAGGTAGAACCCATAGTCCGGCAGGGGTTTAAACCCCTGCCTCAAAGCTAAAGTCCTCTAAAAGAGGACTGAAGAAGTTATTAGTCCTCTTGAGAGGACTTTCGCTATTAGACAGGGGTTTCAACCCCTGGCGGACTGGCGGGTGGGCGGATGGACTTGGCGGGCGAACAGCTTAAGTTGACACTAATGGGCTTTTGGAGTGTCCCTACCCTGGAAACGACGGTGTATGCAATTTAGACTGGGGAGTTTAGGTAATGAATGATTCGCGATCGCCCGGTGAAAATCCGCCGCCCTCCAACAGGTGGAAGCTGATTTTAGGGATTGGTTTAGCTGTGGCTTTAATTGCAGCGACCAGGTTTTTTAACTTTCAAGGAATTCTGAAAAATGCGCTGGAGTCGATCGCTAGTCTCGGCCCGTGGGGCCCGGCAGCTTTTATTCTAATTTACATTGTCGCAACGGTTCTATTTATCCCCGGTTCTTTGCTGACTCTCGGTTCTGGCGTTTTGTTTGGAGTCGTTGGCGGTTCGGTTTGTGTTTCCATCGGCTCGGTTTTAGGCGCAACTTGCGCTTTTTTGGTAGGGCGGTATTTAACTCGCGACTGGGTTTCCAAACAGATAGAGGGCAATCAAAAATTTAAGGCGATCGACTCCGCAGTTGCCTCTGAAGGATGGAAAATTGTGCTGCTGACGCGGCTTTCTCCCATTTTTCCCTTTAATTTACTTAACTATGCTTTTGGAGTCACGCAAGTATCTCTAAAAGATTATTTTTTGGCATCTTGGATCGGCATGATTCCCGGAACTGTCATGTATGTTTATATCGGTTCCCTGGCTGGGAGTTTGGCTGCACTCGGATCGCAAGGACGATCGCGCACTGCTGCTGAGTGGACTCTCTACGGCATTGGTTTGCTAGCAACGATCGCCCTCACCGTTTATGCAACCGGCTTGGCTAAAAAAGCTTTAGACGAAAAAATTTCCCCTTGACACCATAGCGCAAATTGGTAAAATTGTCAATAAGTATTTACCTCTCCCTTATAATACATTGCTAATTTAAAAAACTCCGTGTTTTCTCTGTGTTATTTATAATTATTTTGTTATACAAACGAGATAGAGATTAAAGATATCGTAAAGCAGTTACCTCAATTAGGTAAACCGAAGGTCAAAATATAAAGCTGATGCCAAAATAGAAGGCAAGGGTGCGATCGGAATAAGAATTGTTTGCAGTCAGGAATGCAAGTCATACCATTTTAGATTTTAGATTTTAGATTTTAGATTGCGAATGACTGATGACTACTAGGGTTGGGATCACTGGCCTACAGTTGCATTATTTTCTGAAACTGGTCTCACGACTTGGCTGATATTAATTCAGCCGAATGACCAATACCGTTTGATGAATTTGATTCGGAGAGAACATTTGATGATGCAAAACCCAGCAAATCAAGCCGGATCTGTGTCTGCGCCGCGGCCACACCAAGCAAAAAAGCTGCGCCAATTTTGGGCAAACATCAGCAATTCTGCTCAATCAGGGTGGCAGCAAGCGCACAGTCTTTGGCAGCACAGACGGCAGCGCCGCCATTTGCTGACCCTGCTAATTCTGGCCACCACGGCTTTAACCATTAGCACAACTGCTTGCATCAGCTATTTTTTTGTGCGCGGACTAATCCTCGACAATTTAAAGCAAATAGCACTATTAAAACTAGAAAAAGGCACCGATGAAATCGACCGCTGGCTCAGCAGCCGCAAAGCAGAAATAGAAACCATTGCTTACGATCCTACGGTGGGCACTCTCAATTGGCAATTAGTCGAGCCCCGGTTGCAAGGAGAAATATACAGATTAAAAGAGTATTTCATCCTGTCATTAACTCAACCCGACGGCTCATTTATCAACACTTTAGGCAACCGCGCGAACAGCAAAGACCGCCAACACTTTCAAAAAGCAATGGCCGGACAGCTCAACGTTTCCGACCCGCTGATCGGCCGCACTACAAAAGTTTCTACGATTATTATTTCAGCTCCTATTTGGGCTTTACCTCCCGCTCCCAATAAAGTAATTGGAGTCCTTTCAGGCAGCATTAAATTAGACAGAGTAGCATCTGTGGCTAATAGCTTGCAGTACGGTTCCGATAGTTATGCTTTTGCGCTCAATTCACAAGGAGTGCCAATTGTTCATCCCAACAGTAACTTAATCGGAAATATCGACCTGCCGACCCCAAGCTTTTTACAGTCAAAAGACCCCGCTCTCTCCACAATCGCGCGGCAGATGATCGACCGCCAGACGAACATCGAACTGGTAAAAATAGATAACAAATGGGTGTATGTGGCCTATGCTCCCCTCAAGGAAGTTAACTGGTCGATGGCTTTAGTAATTCCCCGCGAAAATATTGAATCCCAACTGCAAGCATTAAATTTGCTGACATCCGTAGTCGCCGGACTGCTCGTCCCGGCAATGCTAGCAGCAATTTGGCTAATTTACTCCTCCGAAAACAATCGCGCTCAAGCGGAGCGAGAAGCCATGCTCAACCGGATTGCCGGACGCATTCGCGCTTCTCTGGAATTAGACCAAATTGTGCAAAGTACAGTAGAAGAAATAGTAAGTTTGCTACACCTAGAACGGGCGGCTTTTGGTTGGTACAAACCGCCAGAAAAAAGGTTACAAATCCTGTGGGAATGTTGCCCATCTGATTCTCCGACACAAGCCATAAATTTTGAGTCTTACTTTCTCGAAAATGTGTTAGTACGGAGTGGTCAAGGCGAACCAATTATTCTTTCGAGCGACACTTGGGCCAAGGGTGTAACTCAACCGCCGGAACTTAAAGCTAATAGCTATTTAGCCGTACCTGTCCAGACTCAGAACCAGCCGCAGGGTTATTTAATTTGTAGCCACGCTACTCACTGGCTTTGGAGCCGGGAGGAAATCCAACTATTAAAAGCTGTAGCCGACCAATTGGCGATCGCAATTACTCAAGCTCACCTTTACAGTCAAACCCAAGACCAAGTAAAACTGCTTAATAGTGCCTTAAATGAACTGAAAAAAACTCAAACTCATTTAGTGCAGAGCGAAAAAATGTCATCCCTAGGTCAAATGGTGGCTGGAATAGCGCACGAAATCAACAACCCCGTTAACTTCATTTCGGCTAATTTGCCTCACACCAGCAAATATACTAAAGATTTATTAGAGTTGGTGAGTTTATACAAACAAGCCTTCCCAGAGGTTCCCCAGGAAATCGCAGATTTTACCGAAGAAATCGAGTTAGAATTTATCGAGGAGGATTTGCCGCATATATTGAATTCAATGAAAATAGGAAGCGAACGCATTCGCAGCATAGTTCTTTCTTTGCGAAACTTTTCTCGCCTGGATGAGTCTGACAAAAAGCTGGCGGACATTCACGAAGGTATAGAAAATACCTTGCTGCTGCTCTCCAACCGCATCAAAAATAGAATTTATATAGTCAAAAAATACGGAAAAGTGCCTTCAGTCGAGTGCTATCCCTCTCACCTCAATCAGGTGTTTATGAACTTGCTGAGTAATGCGATCGATGCCTTGAACGAGATCGATCGCCTGGATAAAATTATTACTATTTCCACGGGAGTAGTTCGCGAACATGGCGCTAAATTTCTGAAAGTGGCGATCGCCGACAACGGCCCCGGCATTCCCGACAGCGTTAAAGACCAAATTTTTAACCCATTTTTTACTACTAAACCGGTGGGCAAAGGTACTGGTTTGGGGTTAGCAATCAGCTACAAAATTGTAGTGGATGGACACGGCGGCAGCATCAAAATTTCTCAGCCTCCGGGCGGAGGCACGGAATTTTTGGTAAAAATTCCTATTAGTAACGCAAAGTAATACCATTGTAGATTGTAGATTTTAGATTTTAGATTTTAGATTGGGAATGACTGAGGAAATAAGTGTTTAGAGCCTGTCTAGAGTTGCATTTTTTAAACTTGTATAAGCAGGAAGTGATAGGGAGCATCTCAGTTTTGTAAAAAGCATTTTTTTATTGTAGTGCGAGCGTCCCCGCTCGCGTATTGTACAATA
>NZ_JAUBOV010000127.1:0-12443 GCF_036700405.1 Microcoleus sp. T3_D1 | reverse complement strand
GTAGCTGCAAACGAGTGCGATTGAATTTTGTCAAGCCGCCACTACCAGTAGAAACTGGTAAACCAGTCATACGGAGTCGATTAAATAACGCCCAACGAGTCGAATTAACGGCTGCTGCGTCTTTTAAGGGACGTTGTGCTTGAGATAGAATCCGCTTCAAAATCTCTGGTTTTTTAGATAAGAATTGCTCAATATCTTGAGTGCCTTTCTTTTTGTTGCAAGCATCGCAAGCAAGGCAAAGATTGGAAATGCGGTCGGAACCTCCTTTAGCTTTGGGATGAATGTGTTCAACTTGTAGCGGTACATTAGTTACACCACAGTAAGCGCACTTCCTGTCCCATTTGTTGAGCAAATACTCGCGGATCTCGTAGCCATGTAAAACGCCTTGTTGATACTCGATTCCAGAGATTTCTGGGTTTTCTAGTTGTTGCAAATCAAATCTAACAAGCTCTTGAGCTATAAAAGCAATAGGAGCGACTTTCATCAATCTAGTTACCCAAGTCAAGGTTGTTTCGACACGATGTTGCAAACTTGGAGCCAGCCACCCTTTCGGGCGATTTCTGTTTAGAAATCTAGCTGGACGATAGCGGGTATGGCGATTTCTTCTGCCTCTACGCAATGAACGGCGAGATTCCAGACTGGCTTTGATAGTTTGACCTCGGTGGGTTAGTTCTGCACCAAAGATTACTTTATCTCCTTGCACTAATGCGATTCCAGTAGTTTTTGAGCCAGGATCTATTTTGAGAGTGATTGGTTTTTGTGGTACTGTTACCTCTACTTTCAAAATTAGCGTGAATGGATACCTTTTAAAGACGGCAGCTTTGCCATTGTTTAGCAATTTACGTGCCAATCCTGGGCGGATTGGGTTGAGCTGTCGTTTGTGGATATCAACTACAAAAACGAAATTAGACATTTAATGTCCTCCATTGCTGGGTAAAGTTCGCTTCGAGAATGTTTTATGAGCTTGTTATGCCAAAAGCACTGGTTTAACCCCGTTAATCCTGTTTAACTTTTGGCGATAGAGCGGAAAACTAGCGTCGCATTCTCCGGTATCATGACTCTAAAAACGTAGGTCTAATCCTGTCTCTGGTAAGGTTCGGGCTTTCTTCTTGCACCGCTCGGAACGAGCCGGACTTCCCAAAAGCCCCCGCTTTTAAGCGTGGGGTTCCTTACTGCTTCCTCCCAGACTTTGATAAATGCGCTTTTGCACACTAAAGCCGAAGCGCCCATTACTGTATTTTACCCAAAGTTGGTCAATCATTAGCAAGTCTTCGCAGGGAAATGTTTCAATCGTTGCTATATCGTGCAATTTTTCATTCGCCAGCCCAGCCACCTTCAACATAATGCTCACCGTTTGGCTATCCGCCTCTCGCCACTTTCCTGCTGCTAATAAATTTTGCAATTTTATATAATCGCTCGCAGAAACCAACTCTACCTCATTAGCAACGAATTTAGGCATTACTAAATTAGTTGCCTGTTTAGGCATCACTAAATTCAACCATTTCTGCACCGACAGGGGGCGATTTTGCGGTTCCAACTCCATCCCCTTCATAATCGCTGCATTCACCCGATCGCTAATTTGATAATTATGCTGTTTCGGCGGAATCAAAGGCACATTTTGCTTCCTAAATTGCGACGGAAACGGCAACTCACCTGTCAGCATCACATACAGCGTCGCCGCCAAAGAATAAACATCCGTATAAGCACCAATTTCCGCTCGTCTTTCCAACAATTCCAGAGGTGCAAAACACTCAGTCCCGGAATTACTATTAGTCCTTAACTTTCCCGGTGTCGTCGCCTGTCGCGCCAAACCAAAATCAATCAAAACTGCCTCAAAACCCCGCTTTCTTAGCATAATGTTTTGAGGTTTCACATCAAGATGAGTCAAATTTCGCTGGTGAATAAAAGTCAGAGCATTTCCCACTTGTTGAATAATTGGCAAAGCTTTCTCTTCCGACAAAATGCCGTTATCTTCCAGATGTCCAGCTAAATCAATCCCGTCGATTAATTCCATCACCATACACCATAAATCGCCCTCTGGAAACACCTCATAAACTTCGACAACATGAGGATGATGGCATCTAGCCAAACACAGCGCCTCATTCATAAACTTGCCTTGGCGCTTGGCAAAATCTGCCTTTCCTTGTTGGATAGCATTCAGAGTTTTAATCGCAACTAACTTACCTGCTTTGCGATTTTTAGCGCGGTAGGTGACACCGAAACCGCCACCGCCGAGGATTTCTTCTATTAAGTATTTACCTTCGTGTAGCTGCTGTCCCTGTCCCCAGTGCTGCATATCGCTGTATTATCGTGTGTAGATACAGGATATTGTAGCAGATGAGCCTTGCTTTGACAATTGGCGGACTAAGATCGATGAGGAGTATTTTGGCGGTTGAATGTATTTCTCATAAGTAGGATTGTGGCTGCGATGGTTGGAATTCCAACTCTGGCGATTAATTTTGGGACAAATCATGCTCACAGTATAAATGCAAGCCGGTATGATTTGTTAGCCCGATCGCCCTGTCCGGCTGATTTAGAAACTTTGGTCGATCGTCTGTTGCAAGATTTGCCGAGTTATGCTAATCGCGTAATTGTGCGATCGCACTTTTCTCGTAACACTAACACACCGCCCGGTTACGCGCTGCCTCAAATAATTTTAGCGGGCCGCCCGGAGTTTGAACCGTTACCTTTAAATTTTGAAGATGCGCTTCCTGAAAATGCCAGTCAAGTTTTTATTACTACTTTGGAACGGCAGTATCGCGGGGGAGAACGAGTCGAAATTCAGCAATATCATTGGTTGTTTTTAACTAAAACGGAAAACGGTTGGGAATTGGCAAAACTTGTTTCTCGGTTTGGTAATGCGGCTGATATTCGTCCTTTATTAAGTCAAGATAGTGAAAGCGAAATTGCTGAGGCTATTCGTTTGTGGTTGCGCGATTGTCAGGCAAAAAATAAGTTGTCTCGCAACTAAATTGTATTTTTTGGGAGGGCGAGACGCCCAACCCCTACTCCCCACATGAAATAATTGTGATTGTGGAACAGGCATCTTGCCTGTTCCTGACAGAAAATAATTTTATTGTGGAACAGGCATCTTGCGGGCAGGCGAGACGCCCAACCCCTAATCCCCACATGAAATAATTTTTATTGTGGAACAGGCATCTTGCCTGTTCCTGAGAGAAAATAATTTTATTGTGGAACAGGCATCTTGCCTGTTCCTGACAGAGGTATCAGAAAATCCACGAATTTTCGGTTGAGCTATTTACCGTGGGGGGGGTTTACGAGATTATCTGTTTTAGGCAATTATTGTTCGTGAAACCCGCCCATACAAAGCACAAACAAAAAAATATTATAATTGCTCTTTGAATTCATCCAGTTTAGCCTTGATAGCCTGCATATCTTGCCACATATACCATTTCGGAGTCTCCGGTTCACGGGAGGGATTTCGCAACAAGTACGACGGGTGAAAAATTGGCATACACAAACGATTTTCCCATTCAATCCATTGACCTCGGATTTTACTAATGGGTCGCTTGTCGCTTAGCAAACCTTTGAGGGCGGTTGCACCAGTTAATAAAATAATTTTGGGGTCTAAGATGCGGATTTGTTCGAGCAAGTATGGTTTGCAAGCTTCGATTTCTTTGGCTGTCGGAGGGCGGTTGTTGGGAGGGCGACATTTGATGACGTTGGCAATGAATACGTCGGTTTCTGCACTCAATCCCACGGATTCTAAAATCTTATCTAACAGTTTGCCCGATCGCCCGACGAAGGGCAATCCGGTTTCATCTTCGTTTTGTCCGGGCGCTTCTCCCACAATCAAAATTGAGGCTTGAGGATTGCCGCGCCCGATGACGGCGTGAGTGCGGCTGTTGCCCAATTCGCAGCGGTAGCAGCGGTTGCAGTGCTCGCCGATTTGTTCCATATTTTGATAAGTGCCGGGAGGAATGGGAATTTTGGCATTTGCTGGTATTGAGTCTGTTTGGAAAGTGGCACTTTGATTGTTGTCAAAAAGGCTGAGTTGCAAGTCGCTGGACATAAATTTTACAATTAGGGAGATATTTTGGAGTCTAGAGTTTATAGTTTAGATCGGGTTTGGTGATTTGAGATTGGCTAGAAGCTTGTATGTGATGCTGTCGATCGCACTTTTCTCAAATTAACACTGGCACAATCTCCAATTGTTTGGTTGAGCTCGTACAGGCAAAAATATGTTCTCTAACCCGTTTTTTGACGATCGCGCCGATGCAGGCGAAAAACTGGCCGAGGCAGTTGTGGGCGAGCTCGGCAAGTTGGATTTAACCGCACAGGAGGCTGTTAAACCGATTGTTTACGCCTTGCCGCGCGGGGGTTTGCCCGTTGCTGTGCCGATTGCGCGCCGCTTGGGCTGTCCTTTGGATGTGGTTGTCGCTAAGAAAATTACTCGCCCAGATAATTTAGAATTGGCGATCGGGGCTGCAACTGCTGACGGTCATGTCCTCTGGGAAAAGCAAAAGCTGCAGAATTGGCGCTTGCAAAAATCAGCATTGCCGGTGGCTCAAAATAATGCTCAATCTCTGCTGGTAGATTTGTCTCCGGGACGCCCAAATATCAGCGCAGCGGGGGCTTTGGCGATTTTGGTAGATGACGGCATTGCTACAGGGATGACGATGGCTGTGGCGGCTAAGGCTTTGCAGTCGCAGCAACCGCTGGCTTTGTGGATTTGCGCGCCTGTGGCCCCGGCAGATTTGATGGGATTTTTGGCCCAGATGGGCGATAAGTTGATCGTCCTGAAGACTCCTCAACCTTTTTACAGTGTCAGCCGCTTTTACGGGCAATTTCCGCAGGTTGAGACGGCGGAGGCTTTAAGGTGTTTGCAGCAACAAACTGAATGGCGATCGTAGGTTAAGCTAGAAGGCTAAATCTAAAAGCTCGATCGCTAAAACATGAGACCTTGGCAATATTGGTTGGACACTTTGATTCTGTCTACTCAGCACAATCCGCCTCGCTTTGTTGAGTTGGTAATGTTGACTTTGGCGATGATTTTGCTGGGGCTGTGGAGTGTAACATTGCAGTGGCAGTATTTAACGCTGTCTTTGAGTTATATAATTGGTTCGTCTTTTTCAATTTTGGTGCGGGAATCCATCGGGCCGCGGCCTCAATTTCAGCTAACTCATCTGACAGCCTTGCTGTTATTAATTATCAGTTTTTATAGTTTTGCTGAACTGATTAGACAGTTAAGGCCGTTTTGAGTTGTAAAGGCTGGTTTTACAATGTGATTGCGAAGGTGGTGAAGCAATTGCATAACTTATATAGCAATCCTCAGCGGGTTGTGAACTAGATGTTTTTTTGAACTGAGATGTTGCACCATTCTCAATTACTTGTTTAGGAACAGGCAAGATGCCTGTTCCACAAGAAAATTCACTCTTTGTGGAACAGGCATCTTGCCTGTTCTTGAGAATGGTGCAAGATGTGAGTTTGAACGAACCGCGAAGACGCTAAGGAAGAGAAGATCGAGAGTTCACAAATCATTAGCCATTATCCTAGATTCGCATGGGTTGATGTAAAATTATGCGGTTCCCGGCAGGATCGAAGGCATAGATTTCTAGACCGTGAGAAGCTTTGATAATTTCTCCGCTGGGCGGATATCCTAAAGCCCAAATTCGGGCGATCGCAGTTTCGATATCGCTGACTTCCAGACACAAACTCATGCCTGTTTTTGCTCGATTTGCAAATTCCGATTTGTGGGAATCTTTGGGTTTGAATATGCCGAGTCTTAAGCCGGGGAGTTGAAATTCAGCATAAGTATTGGGAATGTAAGGGTTTGGTTCTATGTCGAGAAATTTTGTGTAAAATTTAACGAGAACTTCCTTATCAAGGTCGGCTAAAGTCACTATGGCGGCGCTGTATTGGAAACTCATATAAATTGTAATTGGGAATTAGTAAGGGGGAATTGGTAATATTATTATAACTTTCTCTATCTTTAAAATCCTCCAATTCGTCCGACTATTTGGATTTTACCTTGTGGAGATCCTTTGAGAATCACAGCTTCGCCACTTTGCGGTACAATATCAGTGATCGCGGTAATATTTACTTGATGAGTTACCATAATAATTGCGCCTTTAGTGTTGCGGTTATCCACAATTAATTTGCGAATTGTCGCTGTTTGTCTGGCTTCTTTGCTGCTGTCGCTAAAGAACGAGTTCAACGCTGGTAACGGTTCGACTTTGCCTAAATTTATCAGTTTTGCTGTTTCCAAACACCTACACCACTGACTCGATAAAACTCTGGCAACTTTGATGTTGCGGTTGCGAAATTCGGCTCCAATTTGCTTGGCTTGGGTTTGTCCCTGTGCTGATAAATTGCGCTGGGTGGAACAGTCGCCCAACTTAAAGTTAGCAGGATCTCCCGTACCTGGGGCGATCGCGTGTCGCATTGCTACCACCAACCCCGTCTCCCCCCGCTGCAACAATTGCCACCCTGCTTGAGTTTGCGCGTTGGTTGCGGCGTCAGAACTTGCAGTTGCAGTAATTAAGCCGATCGACAATACTAAAGCTAGCGATCCGAAAAACCATTTCCAGTGGAGGTAAATCCGCGCAGCCATTGGTGCAGAAGTTAGGAATTAACTTATCATATTATAATACAACAAATATTGCTCTATGGAACTCACCAATTTTATTGCTCTGTCTGTCATTATTGCCCTCGTGCTGGGGATTGGGTTGGGAACAATGACTTGGGCTTACTTCGGCAAGGGCAGCATTTCTGTACTTTTTAAAGAACCAATTTTAACTTACCCAGAATTCCCAGATACCGACAGCGGCAGTAAAGCTTCCGTTTATTTTCAACAAGGAATTGAAGCTTATCAGTCGGGAAAGTACCGCAAAGCCAAAGATAAATTTACCAGCGCTTTAGAACAAGTTTCAACTTTGGCAGAAGCTTACCACAATCGCGCCTTGGCTTTTGCAAATTTGCGATCGGATGACGAGGCTGTTGCAGATTTGATCCGTGCCAGCGAATTATACCAACAGCAGGAGGCTGGATTGGCGATCGACACAATTAAACAAAATCTTGCCGCCTTGAAGCAGCGGAAATTAGAACGAGAAAAACAAAAAGCAGTAGCGACCTAAATAATTATATTCGGCCCGTGGAACTCTACCCACACCTAGAGTTTTGGTCTGAAAAACCCGGTTTCTTTAATGTGGTTGGGAGAAACCGGGTTTGTTAACAGAATTTTTATGATAGTTGAAAATCAAGATTTAACCTTCTCCCGCTCAACTAAATTTTTCGGGCATCTTCTATTTTGTCGATTTGAGAAATCATCATTTCTCGGCTAGGTGCCACAACTCGATAATTAGTAATTGGATCGTAAGCTTCCCACTCTTGAGTCACTTCGCTGTCTTGCCACAAAAACCATTCCCGGTAAATTTCGCCGTCATCAATGTCGCCGCACAAGGGAAGCCAATCATCTCCTCCCAAGCTCTCAAAATCTCCTCCTACTAAGTCAATCCAAGCTGCAAGGATACAAGAGTCACTAGCATTATTATTAACAGCAACGGTGTTAGATTCAATAGAAGTTTCTGGAAAACAAAGTGTGGATTTCATAAGCTGTACCTGAATGTTATGTTATTAATTTATAAAAAAATCCTCTACGGCAGTGACAGCAGAATGCCGCTATCTCAACCTCCACAGTTCCCACCTCGAAAAACCTTGACACCCAAAGCGCTCAAATGCCTCTGCTGTAAGACTTGAGACCGCTTTGAGTCAAGTCGCTACAGAGGCTAAATTGAGCCACTTTGCCAACTGGCATACAAGAAAGCCCGATCGACCAAATATTGCTGGCGAAGGAGCTCGCGCATTAAGGAGCAAAGACAGCGCGACTGCCAATTGTATACTGGGTAAGTTGGCGAGTTTCAGTACAGTTTTTGTGGTAAAATTAGCAGTAACCGGACTTTCGTACCGACAGCCTGGTCTTGTCAAAAGCTTTCCAACGAGCTTTCCAATCGTGGTGCGATCGCCAGTTTTGATTTATTGTTAATTTTGCCAAGTCCCGATCGACTGTTAGGGAAAAAAATTATGCAAGCAACCAACCAAGAAGGAATTATCAATCTGACAATCCACTATACCAACGGCAAACAGCAACACTTCCAGTTCATTGCGCCAGAGGGAACAGTAGGAGAGCAAGCAACTTTAGGCACTCGCCTGCACAAAATGTTGACAGCAGACCCGGTAATTCTCGAATTGGCAGATAAACTGGTAGTTATCCCAGTTCACAACATACAAAGTATTGAAATATCGCCGGTTCCTCCCAAATTGCCAGAGGGTGTCCTTTACCCAATGCGAGAAATTAAGAAATAGCTAAGGTATTCTGAATCTAAATTCTACTGAAAAGGCGGGCAAGATGCCCACCCCACGCAAGCTTTTAATAAACAGAAATGTCCCAATTAAAGGCGCGACAACTTATTACAGCTAACAGATAGAAATTACCCAAACACTTGTCGATCGCAGGGACGATAGATGTCGCGTGAGTGAGGGGAATAATTGCAGATTTCGCCGACTTTAACTTACCAGAAAAAATGCTAGAACTCCACTGTCACACTACTTATTCCGACGGCACTCTCACCCCTGCCGAACTCGTAGCCGCGGCGGCGTCCTCGGGGGTTCGCGCCTTGGCCGTCACGGATCACGATACGATGTCGGGTTGGGATGAAGCCTTCGCCGCTGCTGCTTTGCACGGTATCGAAATAGTCCCCGGACTCGAACTCAGCACCGTTCACAACGGCCGTTCCCTGCACATTTTAGGTTTTTATCCCGATGCAAATAAGTTGCGTGTTCCTTTGAACGATCGCCTGGAAGGACGGTTTCGCCGATCGCAGGAAATGGTCGAAAAATTAGCAGCAATGGGATACGCGATCGAACTGCCAAAAACATCCCCAGGAATGGCACCGGGACGGCCTCACATTGCCTCTGCACTTGTAAAAGCGGGTCACGCCAAATCATCGCGGGAAGCATTCGATCGCTGGCTGGGAGATGACGGCCCGGCTTATGTGCATTACGAGAAATTCTCGATCGTCGAAGGCATTGATTTACTGAAGAGTTGCGGCGCAGTACCAGTTTGGGCTCACCCTTATTTATTTCGCGGCGGCGCTGTTGAGGAAGTCTTAAAAGAATTAGTAGATGCGGGTTTAATGGGAGTTGAAGTATACCATCCCACCCATAGTTCTAGCCAAATCCAAAAGTTGAAAGATTTGTGTCTTCATTACGGTTTGCTGGCAACTGGTGGCAGCGATTATCACGGCCCCGATCCTGAAAGGAAAGCAGCAGATAGCACCCAATTGAATATGCTGCATTTGCCGTTAGAATTACTGGAACCGATTAAAGTTGCTGCGGCGAGTTTGAAATAGTTTTTTAGGACGAATTTTGCACCATTTTCAAGAACGGGCAAGATGCCCGTTCCACAAAAGATAAATTTTCTTGTGGAACAGGCATCTTGCCTGTTCATAAAAGCCGTTCCACAAAAGATAAATTTTCTTGTGGAACAGGCATCTTGCCTGTTCATAAAAGCCTAATTTAGAAGGGTGCAATATCTAAGTTATGACTAATTTTGCGGAGGTATACAGTTGTAAAAAAAAAATCCTTGAATTTTTGAGTGACGTGTTTGCCGGAAGTAAATCATCAGAATAAGACCGATGTCAAGCAGAATATAAATTAATATGAAGTTAAAGGCAATTGCAGGGGAGTTAATTTTACAATGTTACTATAGCAACTTGCCAAACGGAGCTTATTATGAGTACAGAAGACAGAGCGAAGGCGATCGGCAAAAATTTAGAAGGCAAAGCTCAGGAAATTTTCGGTAGTATCACGGGCAACAGAAAAGACCAGGTTGAAGGCAAAGCCAAACAAGCCGAAGCTGCCGCCCGCCACGCAGCAGAAGATGCTAAAAATGCGGTGAAAAATCTGGCAGATAAAGCCAAAAGGTCGATCGACAAATTGTAGAGACCGCCCTACCAAATCCTGGCGAATAGAATTCGCTTCCTATCAAATCCTGTGCTATCAATAGGATTTGATAGGTTTAATCTGATTTATTTTTGGAATTTGCAGAAAACTGGGTGACTCCTGCGACATCTCTTCAAAAGCGCACTGGAGAAGTCCCTATGATGATTGATTTTACAACAGAAACCGAGAAAGTTTGGTACAAGTCTCCTGCGATTGTAGCTGCTGTGGGTGCAAGCTCGATCGCCCTTGCAGCTTTCATTTACCCAGAACTCGCCACTCAACCCATCGTACACTACCGCGCTGACGATAACTCGTCCTCTGCCGAGCGCTACACCTTACAGCGACAAACCCACTGTCAACTCAGCAGCCAACATTACAAACCCGGAGATACCGCTGTTAGCATTCCGTTTGCCGATCGGGCCGTAGTCACCAAAACCATCTCCATTGCCAACAGTTTAACCCTAATGGGGGAATGTCAACACAATGGGCGATCGCTCACCAACAAACAACCCGGAACTTCTCTAGTTGCCTTGTTGGAACGCGGGAAAACTGCAATTGAAGAACAGCAGAAAACTAACAAACATCCGGGGGTATTCACCATTGTAGCAAATGATTTTGAGCCTCGTCAAGGGGAAAGAGGCATCGATTTTAGTCGAGTCAAAACCCTAGTTGAAGGCATCGAAAAACAGGGAGTAGTTATCTCTTTTATCGTGCCCCAAGGTCAATTATACGAAGACTTGAGTAAGCAATTGAGCGGCAAAGCGAGTATTTGTGTTTTAGACGAAGGCAAAGATGAAGATGCAGTTAGGCGATCGATGAGTCCTTGTATTGATGCAGCCTTTGCCAAAGCGCGAAAAATGACTGCGAAGTCAAATTAATTCGGTTCGTAGTAAGGAGTTCAGTCCTTCTTCTGAGGACTCAAGTCCTCACTACGAGCCAGAGATTTCCTGTGTCTACAACAACTACCAAAGCACTTCCGTTAAATCCGTTAAATCCGTTGCCGAACTTCCCTCTTTCAGAATTCTGCCTAAATCTTCAAACTGTAACGACACTATCTTATCAAGCTCAAAAATCGAGGTAAAACCAATGACTTCTACCAATCATAACCACAATTCGGCCGCCAGCATCGTAGCATGGCAATACCTACACCAAGAATTAACAGCCCTACTCCCAGAACAAATCAAATCCCAAATGAGTCAGCGGGAAAAACGATACGCAGAAGGAGAAAAAGCCAAAACACGAATTAACGACTTAACCCCTTTAGCAAAGCGCCACCCCAACCCGGAAACCAAGAAAATAGTCAATATTTTGGTAGGGTTAATCAGTGCGATTACCTTCAGTGCGGGAGCGCGAATATTGACTTCCGGCATGGGAAGTTTGAGCATTCCAGCAAGTTTGTTCATCGGCGGGGCTGCGGGGGTGGTGGCGGATAAAAAAGTGATGAAAGTCATGGAACATTCTCGCAAGAAAAACGGCACTCAGCAAGCATTGAAGGATATCCAAAAACAAAAACAAGCTCATCCCCCCAAAAATGAATTTGGCGCACTTTATTACGAAGCTCAAACCGCCTTAGTGCTACAAGTAGAAGGTCAATTTTTGGAGAAACTACCCTTCAGCGATGTCGGTTTAGCCGTAGGATTGAGCGGCACGGAGTATGCGATGTCTCTGGGGATTGTCATTGGGTTGGGATTGCCGGGGGGAATTGTCTTAAATGCGATCGCAGCTAGTTTGCCCGTGGTAATGTTATGGGGAGCCGCCTCCCTGCAAAATGATGCCTTTGAAATGCCGGGACACGCCCGCTCATTAATTGGGCAATACGAAGATAGTCTCCCTAAAGAAATCACCGAATTGGAGGCAAATCAGATTGCCGGAATAGACGAAGAAGTTGCTCTGAAACAGCGAGAACTCGCCTATGAGCAAGCCTTAAACCTGCGTCGCGAAAAATTTGTCAGCGAAGGCGATACCAGCGGGCGTTTGAAGAATTGGGACATGGTAGAAGCGGACTTTCAAATCGGCTGGTATTTGACCGAAAAGCATCAAATCGAAAAAGAGCAGGATGAGAAACGGGAACAGCGGTACTTTAAGTTTAAAGAGGATGTTGCTCAAGTTGCCGAACAGTATGAACCGCCCGCTGGTACTTATTCGCCGGAACAAGTGGCTCAGTTAAAAATTGAATGGATGCAAGCCCAAGAAGAACAATTGAAGGAAAGTTTCGCCCATGACATTCAGTGGTTGAATCACAAATACGGTAACAAAATCAAGCATTACGAGGAGGAAATCGCCGCCGCAGAACGACGGTATGCGGAAGCTGAATCTCGGTGGCGGGAAGAACGGTATTCTGAAAAAGTACGCGCGAATTAATTCCCATAGCGAGTACCGAAAGGGCTCCGGCGAATTCATCCCCTAGGGCGTCGGTTCAGTATTAGGAGTTGACAAAAAAAGGAATTTATGAAATTAGCCAGTGCATGAGTTCGACTCTA
>NZ_JAUBOV010000126.1:0-13037 GCF_036700405.1 Microcoleus sp. T3_D1 | reverse complement strand
GGAGCCGTGTGAGGTGAAAGTCTCATGCACGGTTTTGAAGACCAGCGAGACTGGTGACAGTCTCGCTGAGTTTAATATCTCTACTTTGACGCTCAGAAATCCTGTCTCAGCAAATTGACTCGTAGATCAAAGAATCTCTGTGGCTTTAGCCCGGAGAGTGTCAATGAAACGCAGAACGACACAATAGTAGCAGTACCGCTAACATCACACTTATGTCTGACTCTCCTCCCTCCCCAATCTCCCCAGAATCTGCACCGGAAAGTGCTGCTACCGAAAACCGCAGTTCCAAAACTCGGCAACTGTTGGGCATGAAAGGGGCCGCTAGCGGGGAAACTTCCATCTGGAAGATTCGCTTGCAACTGATGAAACCGATTACCTGGATTCCCCTCATTTGGGGCGTGGTGTGCGGGGCGGCGTCTTCTGGAAACTATGTTTGGAACCTAGAGAATTTCTCGATCGCAGCAGCTTGTATGTTGATGTCAGGGCCGTTGCTGACCGGGTACACTCAAACTTTGAACGATTTTTACGATCGCGACATCGACGCCATTAACGAGCCCTACCGTCCGATTCCCTCCGGGATTATCTCGATTCCCCAAGTAGTAACGCAAATTTTGGTATTATTAGCCGCTGGCATTGGGGTGGCTTATGCTCTAGACTTGTGGGCGGGTCATGAATTCCCGATAATGACTGTTTTGACTCTCGGCGGCGCGTTTCTAGCTTATATCTACTCTGCGCCCCCACTGAAACTCAAGCAGAATGGCTGGTTGGGAAATTATGCCCTGGGTGCTAGCTACATTGCCCTGCCTTGGTGGGCTGGTCAAGCTTTGTTTGGTACACTAGATCCCACGATTATGATTTTGACCCTGTTTTACAGTTTGGCAGGGCTGGGGATTGCGATCGTCAATGATTTCAAAAGTGTTGAGGGCGATCGGCAATTAGGGTTAAAATCTTTGCCAGTGATGTTTGGCATCAGCACCGCAGCTTGGATTTGCGTGTTGACGATCGACATCTTTCAAGCTGGGATTGCAGGCTACCTGATCAGCATCCACCAAAACCTTTACGCTGTCATTCTGCTGCTGCTGATAATTCCCCAAATTACTTTTCAGGATATGTACTTTTTGCGTAATCCCCTGGAAAATGATGTTAAATATCAGGCAAGTGCTCAGCCTTTCCTGGTTTTGGGTATGCTGGTAGCAGCCTTGGCACTGGGTCATGCGAGTTAAGCAGAGTTTTGAGGTTTGAGTTTAAATTTTTTTAATTCAAAAAATGTAATTCACAACTCAAAAAAATACCAAACTCTGCAGCGTTAAGAAAAGTTTTGAATTTTGAGTTGTGAATTAAAAACTTTTTAATTCAAAAAATCTAATTCAAGGCAGCGTGTTATTCAAGAAAAAATGTCGAATTAAAAATTAAGAATTTAAGAAAGCTAGCTTTTTTAATTTTTAATTTTTAATCGGACTTGATGAGGTTTGAAGGTCTGAACGTGGCAGAATTTTTCTCAAATATCAAAGATACATTGAGCAAAGTCACTAACGCAATAAGCGGTAATTCCGATCGAGAACCGCCGAAGGCTGCGAAGGGCAATAAGCTCAACTCGCCGGAATCGGAGGCGGAATTTTATACAGGGACAACGGCCCAAAGATCGGAGTATGTGGTATCAGAAGATGCTGCACCTCTAGAAGAGTCTGAATTAGAATCCGAATATTTAGAATCAGAATATTTAGAACCAGAATACGCTCGATATCCAATAGTCAACCGCAGGTGGGAAGGGTTGAGGCGCTTAATTGCTTGGTTGGAAATTGAACCTCAAGTTACCAGCTTGCAAACCAAGGGAAAAGAATTGTTGCGGCCGGGATTAAGTTTGCTGGGAACTAAATCACCCAAAAAATCGGATAGTAGCCAATTGCGGGAAAATAGCGCACCGCCGAACACCGAACTGCAGAGACATACGGAACTACAGGAAATTAGCGCACCGCAGGAAAATAGCGCACCGCAGGAAAATCCTAAAAAACGGATCTCCCGTCGCCCTAGATTTTGGATAAGTTTAGGTGTGGCCAGTATAGGCGGGGGCGCTTTAATCTACGGTTTATGGATTTTGTACACCTTAGACAAAGGTTTGCCGGATGTTAACGATTTGTCGGCCTTTAACCGCGACGGGACACTGACAATTAAGGCGGCCGATAAGACGATTTTGTTGCAGTCGGGGCCTGCAACTAGAGATAAACTCAAACTTCAAGAAATTCCCGAACTGTTGGTTAAAGCTTTTATTGCCATAGAAGACCGCCGTTTTTACCAACATCGCGGGGTGGATTATCAAGGTATTGTGCGATCGATTGTTTCTAATTTGATAGCAAGAGATTTAGTGCAGGGCGGCAGTACAATTACCCAACAATTGGCTCGCGTTGTTTTTCTCAATCAGGAAAGAAGTATTAGGCGGAAGGTTCGGGAAGCTCTTTTAGCCCAGAAAATAGAGCGGGAGTTGAGTAAAGAGCAAGTTTTAGAAAGATATTTAAATCTGGTTTATTTGGGTTCGGATGCCTACGGAGTGGCAGATGCAGCTTTGGTTTTCTTTAGCAAAAGTGTCGATAAATTAACTTTGGCAGAGATGGCAACTTTGGCGGGTTTGCCTCCGGCACCGAGCGAATATTCGCCTTTGGTTAATCCCGATATTGCTAAGAAACGCCGCAATCTTGTGCTGCAACAAATGCAGGAAGCGAAGGTAATTACAGAGGTTCAGGCGAAGGAGGCAATGGCGGAACCTATGGCGGTTAAACCAAGTCCGCCGAAGCGATTTAAAGTAGTCGCACCTTATTTTGCTAGTTACATTCGGAAGGAATTGCCGCGCTATGTTTCTCAGGATGCTTTGGAAGCTGGCGGTTTGACTGTCGAGACGACGGTGGATTTGAAGTGGCAGAAAATAGCGGAACAGGTTGTTAAAAATGCGATCGAAGTTGATGGCCGCCGTCAGGGTTTTGAACAGGCCGCTTTAGTTTCTATGGACACTAAGACTGGGGAAGTTAAGGCCCTGGTAGGAGGTGGAAATTTTAAGGAAAGTGAATTTAACCGTGCTACGCAGGCTTTGCGGCAGCCCGGATCGACGTTTAAAGGGTTGGTTTACGCAGCGGCGATGGCGGCTGGTTTTTCTCCCTATGACAGTTACGAAGACGAACCAATTATTATCGACGGCTATCAACCGAATAATTATGGCAAAAAATTTAGCGGTTGGCGATCGATCTCTGATGCTTTGACGAGTTCGGTGAATGTCGTAGCTGTGAAGGTGTTGATGGATGTGGGGTTTGAACCGGCGATAAAATTAGCCAACGATATGGGAATTAAGTCGAAATTGAGTCCGATTTATTCCCTGGCTTTGGGTTCTTCGGAGGTTAATTTGCTGGAGTTAACCAATGCTTACGGTACTTTAGCCACGCAAGGGAATTTTATTGAAGCCCACGGAATTAAGCGGGTGATTAATCAGCGGGGAGATGTGATTTATCAGGCTAATTTTAAACCGAAGCGGGTTTTGGATAAGGATAGTGCTGCGATTACTACTTGGATGTTGGAGGGTGTGGTGCAAGACGGTACGGGGGGGCCTGCGGCTTTAAACGATCGCGCTGTAGCGGGCAAAACCGGTACTTCGGAAAATGTCAGGGATTTGTGGTTTATTGGTTACATTCCACAAGTTGTGACTGGGGTGTGGCTAGGGAATGATGACAATTATCCCACCTGGGGAACTAGCGGTACGGCGGCCTATAATTGGCGCGATTTTATGAGTCAAGCTGTTAAGGGAATGCCGGTTGAGAAGTTTCCGAAGTTGCCGGAGTTGGAGGGTCGCAAACGCAGTATTAAGCCCAAACCGGTGGAGCCTAAGAGGATTATTCGGGGGATGATTGTGAATGAGGATGGTGCGATCGTACCGTACAATCCTAATCCTGAACCGAAGTATTACCCACCGCAAGAGCCGGCTTATCAAGAACCGGCTTATGAAGAGCCAGCTTATCAAGAGCCGGCTTATGAAGAGCCAGCTTATCAAGAACCGGCTTATTAAACTATCGGTTTGCAGTAAGGACTTTACTCGTTTTTCAATTGCTTTAGCCTCACCATAAAAAAGCCGTCCATGTGATGTCTGTGCGGCCACACTTTCACCCATCCTTCGGGTGATGGCTGTACGGGTAAATCAATTGTTGGCGGTTCTATTTGCCAGTGAGGATTGTTGTCTAAGAACGATCGAATAACTGTTTCATTTTCCAAGGGATGAATTGTGCAAGTTGCATAAACTAATACGCCGCCGGATTTGACAAATGTCGCTGCATTTGCTAACAATTCCGATTGCAGTTGAGATTGTTGTTGAATGTTTTCGGGCGTGTGATGCCAGCGGGCGTCGGCGCGGCGGTGGAGGGTTCCGAGGCCGGAACAAGGTGCGTCTAGTAAAACTCTGTCTGCGAGGTTAACAAACTCTGGGAAATGGCGGCTGTCTCCGGTATGAATTTTAATGGATTTCATCTGGAGTCTGTCTGCATTTTCTTTAAGTTTTTTGAGTCTGCTGGCGGTTTTGTCGCAGGCATAAATTGTGCCTGTATCCTGCATTAATTCGGCGCTGTGGGTGGTTTTTCCCCCCGGCGCGGCGCAGGCGTCGATGATAGTTTCCCCTGGCTGGGGCGCTAGTAAATGGGTGACTAATTGAGCGCTGCTGTCTTGGATTGTCCACCAACCTTCGCTGTATCCGGGGAGGTTTTGAATTGCGCCGATGCTGCCATTTAGTCTTAATGCTTGGGGCAAGTGAGGGATTCTGCTAGTTGAGATGTTGTGGGATTTGAAGGCAGCTTCGATTTCGGCGATCGAGCTTTTTAAGGGATTGATTCTCAGGTCAATTGTGGGGGATTGGTTGAACCATTCACAGAGTTGTTCGGTTTCGGTTTCGCCTATTTGTTCGATCCACAATTTTACCAGCCATTCGGGGAAGCTGTGCAGAATTCCTAGGCGTTCGACGGTTGATTTATAATTCGTAACTGTTAATGGGTTTAAGTTGTTATCTGTTAAACGGATGTATTGGCGCAACAAACCGTTGACAAAACTGCTGAGTCCTGAAAATCCGTTTTCTTTTGCTAGTTGAACGGTGGTGTTGACGGCGGCGGATGGGGGAATCTGGTTGAGATATTCGAGTTGATATAACCCTATATGTAGGATGGTGCGGAGTTCTGGCGGTTGTTGGGAGGATTTCTTTGTTGCTAGTTTGTCGATGATGAAGTCGATCGATCGCATTCTCCTGACGCTACCGTAAACTAATTCTGTCACTAAACGCCGATCGAGGTCGTTGAGTTGAGAATTGCTGAAAGCGCGATCGAGTGCGGCATCTGCGAATGCACCGCGGCGGTGGACTTCGCGGAGTGCGAGAAAGGCTATTTGGCGGGGATTTTGCATAGTTGGTTGCTGATATGTCAAGTTATTATAGGTTGTCTGAGGATTGAAAATAAAAAATAGAAATCACGGCGATTGAAATCGCATCTATACAAACAAAGATAAGACGGCGATTGAAATCGCGCCTATACAAACGATGTCCGCCCCTGCGGACGGAAGAAAATAACCCGGTTTTAACCGCCCGGTCTTTTTTGTTCAAATTTCGTCGGGATTGATGCCCATTTCTCGCAATTTCTCGGATAGGCGATCGGCTTTTTGCTGTGCTAACTCTTTATCTTGCCGTTCTTGTTCCATTTGTTGCTGTGTTAGTTCCATTTGTCGCTGTGCTGATTCCTGTTGTCTTGACAACTCCACATAAGACAAAAACTTCTGTCCATCAGGCCGATAAATTTCCAAGTCTCCCGATGCAGTTTGAAAACGGATCTGCAAACGCGGACTCACCCAACCATCCATTAATTCAATATAGTTGAGTTTTCCATCAGAACGCAGCCAACCAATTAATTCATTATCCTCTGGACTGTAGACATAATATTCTTCGACTCCATAATCCTGGTAGAAATTAAACAGCTTAAACAGTGCTCCGATTCGATTTCCCGGCGAGAGGATTTCAAAGACCACTTGCGGGGCGATATTATCTTCAAGCCACTGTTGGTAGGAACCTCTGTAACCTTTCGGCCTGCCAAACACTACCATCGTATCAGGTGCTTGGCGAGTTTTGTTATCTCCTTCCACGGGATACCACAGCAAATCACCTGCTACAAAGACATTTTCGTTGTCTTTGTATAAGGCATCTATTCCGCCTTGAATGGTGACAATTAGTTCAAACTGTTTGGTATTGTCTGACATGGGTTTGCCGTCGCTGTCTGGGTAGATGATTTCTGCTGAGGTTTTAGTTGGAATTGTTGCGGTCATGGGGATGAGTCCTTTGCTAGTATCATCAATTTCTATTTTAGATCGATTTTATAGGACTTACCCAGGGGGCCCAGAAACCGGGTTTTTCACGAAAAGACTTCGTTGCAATCGGCAGATTAGGTAAAAAACCCGGTTTCTTGGTCGGAGTGCGTAAGTCCTGTTTTACTTATTCTGGTTTTCTTGACACCAATGGTTCTAATAAATTGCGTTCTTCAATGGCAAGTTCTAGCAAAACTCGTCTGTCGCCCTTGGTTTCCTTATAGCGGACTGCCGCATTCAGCAGGCGGATGGGAATTTGGAATTGTTCGTAGTTGCTGGTTAGTTCTTGCCACAATTCTAACCAAGTGCGTGCGGCTTTGTCGCTTACCATTTCTGACATTAGCGCGGGGATGTTTCGCACAATTCCATTTCCTAAGATTGAGAGATATTCGTGTTTTTCGTAAACTGCAATTAGGCTGATGATGCGAGGTTTAGTTATCGGCTGGTGCGTGTTTGCGAATAGGTTGCGGGTAATTAAATTGGCATCTTCAGAACTAACTTCCTCGTCTGATTCAATGCGTTGGAATGCGTCGTCTAAGGCGGCGATGCCTTCATCCCACCGATTTAATCCGAGAATGACAATGGCGCGATGGAAGAAGACATATGAATATCGATCGCCAAGTTCGATCGCTCGATCGTAAGATACTAATGCTTCATCATAGCGTTTGAGGCTCTTGAGTACAAGGGCTCGTAAAACCCAAACATCCCGATCATTTTCGCCAAGTTCGATCGCCCGATCGTAAGATACTAAGGCTTCTTCATAACGTTTGAGTGTATCGAGTAAAAGACCTCGAAGAAACCAAACCAACTGATAATTGGCATCAAGTTCGATCGCTTTGTCGTAAGCTTCTAAAGCTTCATCATAGCGTTTGAGGTTGTTGAGTACATCGCCTCGGATACCCCAATACCAATGATTATTATGGTCACTTTCGATAGTTTTGTCGTAAGCTTCTAAAGCTTCATCATAGCGTTTGAGGTTGTTGAGTACATTGCCTCGTAAAAGCCAAGCCGACTGATCATTGGGGTCAATCGTGATTACCCTATCAACGGATTCTAAGGCTTCATCGTAGCGTTTGAGATTGTTGAGTACATTGCTTCGGATACGCCAAGCTAACTTATAATTGGCATCAAGTTCGATTACCCTATCAAAAGATTCTAAGGCTTCATCGTAGCGTTTGAGGTTGTTGAGTACATTGCCTCGTATAAGCCACATCTCCTCATAATTGGCACCCTGTTCGATTGCCCGCTCAAAGGATGCTAAAGCTTCATCATAGCGTTGGAGATTATCGAGTACATAGCTTCGTAAAGCCCAAATAGATTGATAATTAGCCTCTAATTCAAGCGCCCGATCGAAAGATGCTAAAGCATCATCGTAGCGTTTGAGGTTGTAGAGTAAATTGCCTCGTAAAACCAAAGCTGACAAATCGTTAGGGTCAAGCTCTATCGCCCTATCAAAGGATTCTAATGCTTCATCGTAGCGTTCGAGATTCTGCAAGCAACGGGCTTTTTCTAACCAGTCCCCTGCCTTACCGCGAATTCCTACCAGTTTATTTGCTAGATTCAAAGCCGAAACATGGTCTTTCTTCTCTCTGCAATTTTTAATTTCCCGCACGCAAGCTGCCACGCGAGAGTCTTCACAATCATCTGTTTCCCTTGCCTGAAGGGCACGCAGCAGATATTCTAGCTCGATGACAGCATTAGGCGGTAGTGTTTCCCGATTTAGCTGATACTTCAAATAACTTTTTTCCGAGCTATTATCAACTAGCTCTTTCCCGATCGCAGCAAATCCAACTCCCAAGCGATCCAATCGCTGTTTCAGCTCTTCTTGCGTGTACCACAAACGCAAAAAATCCACAATTAAACTAATCGGCTCGCCCCGATGCTTCTTCACATCCATGCAAAAGCGCATCAGCACTTCTTGAAGTTCATAATACGACTCGCGCCCGATCGACTCGCTCGTCACATAACCCATTCCCGACAGTTGTTTGAGTTGGCTGGATGCTGTCTGATGCGTCATAAAACAGCGTTGGGCAATCTCTTTAACCATCACAGCCCCGCGCCGATCGCACAAAAATTCAACTATCTTTCTTTGCTGCGGCGAAAGCCACGCCATCCGGGCCTGATAGTAGGGCGTCAATTCATCTAGGGTTTGCAAAAACGGTTTTACCAGTCGATCCAGCGAGTCGCGAGTCAGAAATTCCGCAAAAATCATATAAACGCGGTGGTTGCCGCCAGCCAAGTGATGGATTGCTTCAATTCGAGAACGTCCCGTTGGCGTTTCTATGAATAACTCTAGTTCTTTGTTGTCCTCTAATTGAGCGATATTTTTCAATAACCCGACAACTTGATCTAACTTCAGCTTTTCTAAATAGTGGCGATTGAAAAACTCGTAGAATGGCGCTTTTTTATTGTCGATTCCTTTGAATAAATGCTGAGAGGTGGCGAAAATCGTACAGAAAGGATAACTTTCTAAATAGTCTCGGAATTGCTGCTGCCCGCTGTCGGCCAACCCTTCAAACAAGTCATCCAGATTTTCTACAAGTAAAAGGAGAGTGCGATCGCCCGCAAAATCTTTCAGCAATTCTGCTGCTGTCTGTTGAGCGCTATCGGGCGATTCACCGTAAAGCGATTCTACCCGATCGAACAATTCAGCCTTGTATTCAGCCGGATATTCTGATTGGAGCGATCGCAAAATTCGCAGGAGCAAATCGAGAAACGACGTGACGCCCCACTCTTCCTCCCGCAACCAAGCAATCAGCACTTTTTCCCGCAAATCCTCCATTTTGGAAACGCGGTGATACATTAGCGAGACTAAGTGCGTCTTCCCAATACCTCGCATCCCAATCAATAGGTGATGCTGCTCGATCGGCTTGAGGATGCTCAACCGGATTGACTCGACTAGCTCGTTTGCCAAATCGTGACGCTGCACCAACATCTCCTCTAAATCTTCGTGCTTCATCAGACTGGGCGTGAAGCGAGAGACAAGTGTACCTTTCATACTGTCAACCCCCTGGATAGTAACTGGGAACGAGAAATTCTGGTCGAGCCGTTTTCCATGAAATGCTTGTTATACAAGGCTTTTAAGGTTAGTACGTCTAATTTACCATATATTTAAAAAATGTACGTTATTTGTATTGTATATTTTTAAAAGCAGTGTTAGACTGCCCTTAACAAGCAAACAAGCGCCCCTAGCTGTAACTAGAGACGCTTTCGATCGCTTATCAGTTTTCGGGAGCCACTGGGTGCAACCAGTAGGACTCTCATGTTGTTTATGGTCTATATAGACCGAGGATTTCTCATGACTAATTATAACAGCGAACAGCTCAATCTGTTCACCCAGCCGATCGCAGTTTTGGTGGAAATGGGCTGCACTGTTGAACGTGCCGCCGAATATACCAAATGCTCAAAAAGCTCAATCTACTTCCCGCTAAGGCAAAATAAGCCGTATTTGCGGGAGGTTCCCACAGGTACGTGGCAAGTTTACTCTACAGGCAAAAAAGATAGATCAATTCTTGTGAATGTTGCCTTCATTTATTTTCCAAAAGATAAGTATTGGAGACTTGCTTGAACTCAAATCTCAAGGCTGCGTTAGTCCAAAGCTTAACGCAGCCTTCTGCCTCTTCGGTTGCTGAGGAAAACAGCAAGCAGAGCCTCCAAATCTGCGTCCCCAGGAAGAGCCGGGGAACAAGAAAAAATCTGAAAAATATTCCTTAAGACTTGTTACAATACACAAAACTTCATACTTTCCCCAACACTGGATGACCTTTTTCAACGCCTCCGAACCCCTAATCCGCTGCAAACAGGAACATCTCGACGTACAAGACCTCGAAGGCCTGTTGCAACTCCGCTGGCAAATCGGAAATATTACTCTTTTCTCAGGATTTTATACCCGCATCGACCAAACTTTTCTGCTTTGGGGTTTGGTGACAGGGGGGATTTTTTTTACTGCTCAGTTTTTCCCTATCAGTTGGAGCTTTCAGGCGATTCTGTGGTCAACTTTGACTTTAGTTGGCACTGCGGTAATGGCTGTTTTGACTTTGTTTTGGGTAAGAGTCGAGCGTGTTAGCTGGATTCTTTACTCTTGGGCGATTTTGATGATAACTGGTTTGGTTCTGACCGATTGCAGTATTTTTGCCGGTTGGGGAGGTTTGTTGCTGCACCTTTGCGATTTGTGGTTGGGGTTGAGCGCGATCGGCTATTTGTTGACGGGATTAGGTTTGCGATCGCGCACTTTTCTCCTGATTGGACTAACTCATTTATTTAGCATACCTCTACTAACATTGGTTGCTCCTTGGCAGTATCTAACCACAGGCATAATTATGGCCGGTTGTTTGTTGTTATTGTCCGAATTGCAGTGGGATATGCGATCGCCGATCGACAATAGTTTGCTAAGCGCAGAACAGAAAGAATTTAACAAAATTCAACAGCAACTGCGACAGAGTGGCGCGATTGTATCCAAATAAATCACAAATGTAAAGAATTCTGTAGCACTGCTGACACTTTCCACAAATCGTACACAATAGAAAGATACAGCATAAATAAAAAACAAACTTTAACCAGAACAGGTGTTTTGCTGTTTTACCTGTGAATCGCCAACCTTAGGGGAACGGTGTCCGGGAGGCGACGGGCTAACAATGCTGTACTTGCGACCATAAAAGTTAATTCCGGTTGAGAGTAGTTGTTAAAACAAAAAAAGTGGTGCAGGGTTTTTACCGTTTCCCCTGCTTCGCAGTCTCTGAGGAGAGGCTAAACCCTCTACTAGAACAGCCCGACGAGATTGACACAAGTTTTGACAGTTGCTCAGACCGATTTTTAAGTTCAGTGTTTAAGAAAATTGAGGAAATGCTCGCTGACGAGCATTGCAGGACTTAGGATTAAATAAGTCCTGCTTTAGTTTAGAAAATTTAAGTTCTGTTTTACTCTGACGTGCGTTTTCGCAATATTTCCCTTACTTCCATTAAAATCTGTCCCAACATATTTTTGCCGCTGCCATCTTTACCGCAACCCCAATAGTAATCAACAGGGGAATTTTCGACTATTTCCTCATCCGCAGTAGCGAGTAAAATTTCTCTAATTTCGGCATGAGTTTCAAATTTTCGGAGTACGGCTTTTCTCATGATATCATCTTTTACTTTTTCCCAATCTTTGCGGAGGGGACGAGAGCGATCGCGCCCCATTTTTGCGGCATCTTTCGGCGTTTTTGCTTGGCGAATTTGGTCACAATGAGCCGTTTTGGGAAACTTTTGTGCTTGAAAATAATGTTCGGTAGTTGGCCAATATTCTCCGTCTAAATCGAATCCATGACTGGAAAAATTAGAAAAACACCCGTATTCGCTGCCAGTGGTGTAGAAGTAGATAGTCATAATGTCCTCGATTTCAATCGGCATAAAAATCTTGGGCGATCGTCAGTTTTATCTCTCTGGATTATCCAATATCTTCAACCGCAAATCAATAGTTTCAAGATGGGAACCGATGTAAGACAGCAGGGCGTAGATGAATACGATCGCCCCTACCATTTCCAAAATTTCCTCAACAGAAGCCATCAAACCGTATATCAAGTTTCGCTGACCTACCGCATCTGCATAATAGCCAGTAACCATTTCCATGCCAAGTGATCCACCGACATATATACTGCCTGCCAGTAAACAATACTCCGGACAGTTTTTGGAACGATACTACAAGCTTACGCGGGGCAAGGATCATAAAAAAGTCGAATAAAATGTAAGTCAGGGGTAAAGCTGACATTGATTTAATTATCCACAGTGGCTCAAAGTCTTAGAGCCTAAGCCATTTAGCCCTATAAAAACTGTCCGGACTATTGATTAATATCTAATAAATTTAAGCTTTCATATTTAGATGCGCTATCGCCCCATAACTCCGCATGATGAACTTTAGCAGGTGTATGCTTTCCAGGAGCCTTGATAAAAATCCCAATACTGACAGCTTGTTGAATATCAAAAACGTTTTGATCGGGTGAACCATCGGGAGAAACTTCTTTCTTCTTAGAATTACCGTGTAAATCTAAAATGTAGATATCAGTAAAGGTTTGCATCAAGTTCTGGCGCATTCCTCGAAACGTTGGATTATCCAGATAGCCGTGATTAGTGACAAACGCTAAAACTCCGTAGCCTGTTTCACTCACTCGCCATTGTCCAAAGCGGATGAATTTTACATAATCATCCTGTAACCATTTGGAATTGCGTTCTCCTAACGGTAGACCATCCACATAGTAATAATCCTGTACCAAACTCTCAATCCACTTACTTTTATTTGCTGAATGTCCTGAATAGGGCGGATTGCCCAACACCACCATCACAGGTGTATCTCGTTTTACCATCGAAGCTTCGTTTGCTTCCTGTGCCACAAACTGACCAAACAAAATCTCTGACTTTTTCATTGCCTCATCCAGCGTATTGGTGAGGTAAATGCCTAATCGTTGTTTGTCCTTAAATTTGTAACCAAGTTCTTGAAGTTCTAGCCCTAGCTTGAGATGAGCAATGGCATAGGGAGCCATCAATAACTCAAATCCAAACAACCGATTCAGCAAATTGTCTCGCACATAGCTATCCCACTGATTCGCCATGCCAATTTCTTCTAGGGCGTCGGTTCAGTATTAGGAGTTGACAAAACAAACTGAAAATGATATGTGAATTGAAAAGCCTGTTAAATTC
>NZ_JAUBOV010000007.1:143590-149723 GCF_036700405.1 Microcoleus sp. T3_D1 | reverse complement strand
CAGGGCGGGCACGGGGGCACCGCCCCTACGGAAGGTTTTGTAGGGGCGGTGCCCCCGTGCCCGCCCATCCCCCCGTGGTTGCCCCGAAACAGCCCTGGGAGTGAGGGGGGGTTAGAGGCTGCTGTTGCGAGGATTGCTGAAGTGCGATCGCGACTGTTATTGTCTACTAAGAGATATTCTACACTGTGTGGCGGATAAGTTTGCGATCGTAAACACTCGATCAAATCCGGCAAATCTGCCTCGCCATTGTAAACTGGCACTACCACCGAAACTTCCGGTAAAAACATTTTGTTGTTCATGGGGAAGGAGGCACAACACGGATTATGACACGGATACACGGATTAATGTTTGTACTTCCTCCTAATGACTACTGACTGCTGACTACGGACTAATTTCTACTGCCGTTCCCTTCTGCACAAACTGATACAACTCCTCAACATCCTTATTTTCCAGGGAAACGCAGCCCAAAGTCCAGTTCGATCGATATTTTATAATATTATCCGAATTAGGAGGAACGCCGTGAATCCCGACTTCGCTCCCTACACTATCGCCCCAGCCAATTGTACCATTTTGCTTAGCTTTTATATGTTTTCGCCAAGATTGTTTGGTTGGATAATCCAGCCACAGAAACTTTGACCAACTTTCGTGAGGATACATATCTTTAATCCTAAACACACCTTCCGGCGTCCGCAAATCCCCTGCTTTTAATTTATCACCTGTGGGGTTGCCACCAAATACTACAGGATAAGATTTTACTGGCTTTTTGCTATCGTATAGAGTCAGCCTGTATTTTGATTTTTCAACTAGGATGGAAATTCTGTTTTTATCTAACTTATCTGGTTCGCCTAAAATTTGTCTTAGCGGCTTGTCGTAGTTTAATAAATTATCGGGCGGTAATTGGGTATGCCAAATATTTAAATCATCAGCCGGACAGTTATTTAAGCAGAAAACGTCTAAAATGTAGGGAATTGGAACAGCATAACCCAGCCTAACGAGGTTCCAGTAAAAAACTAAGCTAGCAGCCAGCAATAGAAGGCTTGTAGATGAAACAGTTCTTCCAATATTGCCCCTGATTTTTTTTATTTCCATTGCATTAACTAGGGATATTATAGATTGTTCGGCGGTTGAAACTGCTACTTACTACAGAAACGAAGTCCCTCTCTAAGAGGCTAAGAAATGTGGCTCAGCCCAAAAGCGTGTTGCTTTAGCTTTAAACGGGCAAGATGCCCGTTCCACAACTGCATTGAGTTATTGTGGAACAGGCCGGAAAGCCTGTTTCTTTCCCTTAAACAGGCTTTCCGGCCTGTTCCACAACTGCATTCAGTTATTGTGGAACAGGCCGGAAAGCCTGTTTCTTTGAAATAGGAGAAAATATCTCTTGCATCCCCTGCACAATCCGTTACCAAATCCGCTGTTAACTGTTGCTAGTAAACATCAAAATCATTAACACTAACACCCCGTTTGTTAAATAAAATATCCCAACAACCTGAGTTTCCAACCAGCCGCACAACTCTAAATGATGGTGCAGTGGAGCCATTCTTAACAGACGCTTGCCGATTCCATCCGGCCCTTTTGTAGCTTTGTAATAACCTACTTGAGCAATTACTGACAGCGTTTCAATAAAGAAAATCCCGCTGATAATTAATAATATCCAAAGGCTATTTGTTAATAAAGCTACCGCACCCAACGCACCGCCCAAAGCTAAAGCACCTGTATCGCCCATAAACACCTTGGCTGGATTGCGGTTGTGTGCTAAGAAACCGAAACAACTGCCACTGATGCAAGCGCAAAATATCATTAATTCTGGCGAAGTTGAGGCTACAGATGCGCCCAATCCCAAAAGTGCGATCGCCCCCAAACCTCCCATCAACCCGTCCACACCATCGGTAATATTAGTAGCATTGCTTTCGGCAACTAGCACAAAACCAGCCAGTGGCCAGAACAGCAAACCTAATGGCAATACCCAACCGAAAGGCAAAGCAACATTCGTAGAAATTGCTGGTTGATGAAACATCAGCCACAGACAAAATAGAGCAGCAAAACTTATTTGCAAAGCCAATTTCATCCGAGGTGAAATACCTTTGTTCGACTTGCGTCGCAGAATTTGCCAGTCATCAATCCAGCCAATGAAACCGTAAGCTAAAGTTAAAGCCGATACGGCAACAACATCTGAGTTAAACTTAGACCAAAGTAAAGCGACTGCTACCCCAGCAGGTACAAAAAAGATGCCTCCCATTGTCGGCGTTCCCGCTTTTTTCAAATGGGCTTGGGGGCCGTCTTCGCGAATTATTTGTCCTGCTTTTAGTTGCTGGAGTACGGGCACAACTGCATAGCCCAACCCCGACGCCACTAAAGCACAAACAACTAGCGGCATAAATAGCGATGCAGGTAAATTCAAAAATCTATCCGCTGCTACATCTAAACCGATCGCTACAGTGCCGAGCCCCAAACCCAGCAGCAGGAATAAATTGCTGCCTGTAAGTTTGAAAGGCAGACTAAAAGGGATTTTCTCATCCAAAAAGTTATCCATAACACTCCTCACCACACACTATTTGAGAATAAGCAATTGACAATGGGGAATAGGGTGCGATACAGGAGATTGAGAAATCTCTTAGTTTTTCTTCCCTGTTTCCAGTTGATTTCTTCACCCTTCTACCCGTTATTCTTCGCCTACACTCACATCCTCTTCTACTTCCTCTTCTAAATCATCGTAAGGACTGTCGTCAACTGCCATAAGTTCAGAAATTTCTTCTTCGTGCAGATAGTCGGGTTCTTGGACATCCCTTGCTAACAGGCGATTGTTAGATTCCAACCAGTCTAAAAGAGAAGATTGCTGTTTTAATGGAATTACATCCGCAGGTAAGTGGCGAGGAATTTGACGCAGAGATGGGTTGTACATGATTATCGGTTTTTAAAGACAAAGACGCGATCGAGTAGAGGTAACGTTTTGCCGACGAACTGCTCCTTTGATCGAGCACTTGTAAATCGGGCATTTAGCAAGGCTAAAGCATTATACCACAGGCACTGTTTGGTTCCGGATCGGGATAAGATGGGAGACCGAAAAGGCGATCGCCCCCAAGCATGGGCATGAGGATAACACTAAAATCCGCTCTTGCCAATCCTTCTTTAGCCGTAAGCATTGTAATCTAAGACGATCGTCTTTAAGATATCGCGGGACAAGCGGCGATCGTATTCTGCAAGCTTCGCTAACGGCAAGGGTTTGATTCACCACAGTCTCCTGGTTTTTCATCAAAGCCTGAGCTCGAATGCCGTCTGGCTTCTTCAGTCAACTCTCAAGCAATAAATCTCAGAATGGATATAACGGCAGCGGTTTTATACAACAAAGAGGGTTACGACACCGGAGGGCAAAAACTTCTGGGGCGTCATTCAGCCGGAGAAGGGTTTCTCAAAAGCTTAGTCCAACACGGAACCGCTGACTCTCTCTACTGTTACGCCGATAGCGAAATAACCTTTAAGGAGTTTTGTTCGCACATCCAACCTTGGCTGCAAAAACCTCGGAAAGTGCGCTGGATTCCGATGGAAAGACCGGATTTTCTATCTCAACCGGGCACAATTTACCGACCCGATCCGCTTCTGTCGCAGATGGTTTGGGCGCGCAGATTTGTCGATCAGCGGGCCTACAGCGTTTGCGGCGTTACTCACACGATCGGTACAAAATACATCATGGGGGCGATCGGCGATTTGATAACCGCACCCATGCAGCCTTGGGACGCCCTGATCTGCACCTCTGCAGCGGTGAAAACAGCAGTAGAAGGAGTTATGACGGAGTGGTCTGAATATTTAGCCCAGCGCAACGGCGGTAAACCGGAAATTTTAGTCAAATTGCCTGTTATTCCCCTAGGAGTGGATTGCAGCGCGTTTCCGCAGGGTGTGGAAGCAGTTAATAGTCGCCGGCAACTGCGACAAGAACTGGGCATTTCTCCCGAAGATATTGTTGTGTTATTTGTGGGTCGATTGATTTTTTCTGCAAAAGCTCATCCGGTACCGATGTACATCGCCCTAGAGGGCGCGGCACAACAGACAAAAGCCAAAATCCACTTAATTCAAGCAGGTTGGATCGAAGATCCGAGAGAAGAACCCGACTTTAAAAATAGCGCGCAAATATTTTGTCCCTCCGTGAATGCTATTTTTTTAGATGGGAGAAAGCCGGAAGTTAGAATAAATATTTGGTCGGCCGCCGACATTTTCATTTCGCTTTCGGACAACGTTCAAGAATCCTTTGGGCTGACGCCAATTGAAGCAATGGCAAACGGACTGCCGGCCATAGTCTCCGATTGGAACGGATACAAAGAATCTGTACGCCACGAAATAGACGGCTTCCGCATTCCCACACTCATCCCGCCCCCCGAATCTTGTTTAGATTTAGCGCTAAATTATCTTGACGACAGCTTAAATTGGCCGACTTACATGGGTCACACTTCCCTCGCCACAGCAGTAGACATTGATGCTTGCACTCTGGCGTTGTGTCAATTAATTGAAAACCCCGAATTGAGAAAGCGGATGGGGGAAAATGCCCGACAAAGGGCGAGGGAAATTTATGATTGGAAAGTAGTAATTGCTGCTTACGAACAATTGTGGCGGGAATTAGCAGAAATTCGCATGGAGGCACCGGAGTCAGCACCTTTAAAACCCGGGAAGCCGCCTTATCCCCTAGGCGACGATCCGTTTCGGGTATTGGGCCATTATGCGACTAGAAGTTTAAGCAATGAGATGATGCTGAGTCTGGGTGCGATCGCCACACCAGAACTTTTAAAGCAGGTACAGACAATTAGGTTTACCAGTTTTGGTGAGGATAGGAGAATATCTGTTAGCATTCAGATGGAGATATTGGATGCGATCGAGCAGGAAGGTGCTGTCAGTGTCGGTGAAGTTCTCAGGCGTTATACCAAAAACGAGCAAGAATTAGCATCCCTGTATCGGACTCTGCTCTATCTGGTGAAATTTGGTATCTTAGTTATTAGTTGTTAATACTCTGCGGACTCGGCGATTAAAAGCGCTACTACACAAAATTTCGTCCCTCTCGCTTGAGACAGAAGAAAAGAGCGGTCTGACTTTTGCCTCACCTTCGATAATTAATCCCAGGGCTGTTTCATTCTCAGAAAAACCAGGGTTTTGTAGGGGCGGTGCGACCCCTACTCCCCGTGCCCGCCCAGCCCATAGACGAGCGGGTAGGGGTTTCAGATATCGGGGCAACCGGGCGTGGGATTGCCCCTACAAAAGAATGAAACAGCCCTGAATTAATCCGTGTATTCGTGTCAAAATCAGTGTTCTTCCTTCTTAAAAAATCATGCTTAGAAAATCTGCACTCTTAGAGATAATTGCTGGTAAGAATCGCGGTTTGCTGGCGACTCCCAGCGACAAACAAGCGATTTTAAGTGCGATCGCCCAATTGGAAGATTACAACCCCACGCCTCGCCCTGTCGAAGCTGCAGAGCTTTTAAATGGTGATTGGCGGTTATTGTACACCACCAGCCGCGAACTGCTGAATCTTGACAGTTTTCCCTTGGTAAAATTGGGTCAAATTTATCAATCTATCCGCGTCAAAGAATCTAAAATTTACAACATTGGCGAACTTTACGGCTTGCCTTATTTGGAAGGAATTGTCAGTGTAGCGGCGAGATTTGAGCCAACTTCGGAACGGCGAGTGCAGGTGAAGTTTGAGCGGTCTATAGTAGGTTTAAGCAGGTTGATTGGCTATGAATATCCGGGGAAGTTTATCGATGAGATTGAGTCGGGGAAAAAGTTCGCTGCTGTAGATTTCGGGCTGGATACTCGCGAACAGCAGGGATGGCTGGATATTACTTATTTGGATAAGGATTTGCGGATTGGACGGGGGAATAAAGACAGTGTTTTTGTCTTGACAAAAGAGTGATTTGTTATTATTTGATATCGGGGCGGGTTTTACCAAAAATCTCAGCCTAAGACCCACAATCTTTTAAACCCGCCCCGACCTAATTACCAAGTTATGATTTGATGTAGGGGCGGGTTTTACGAAAAATCTCAGCCTAAGACCCACAATCTCAAAAACCCGCCCCGACCTAATTGCAAAGCCCACAGTTTCATCAAGCTGATCCTACAGGTAGATGGGGATTTGCCGTTGGGTGGGTGCGGG
>NZ_JAUBOV010000007.1:50866-143490 GCF_036700405.1 Microcoleus sp. T3_D1 | reverse complement strand
TTTAAAAGATGATCGATTTTAGACAATTATTGTCTGTAAAACCCGCCCCTACAATACTTTACATTCTCTAATAAATCAATTTGCCCTGTTCGTGGGTGCGGGTTTAAAAGATGATCGATTTTAGACAATTATTGTCTGTAAAACCCGCCCCTACAATACTTTACATTCTCTAATAAATCCAGAGGATTCTTACTCTGTCAGTTTTGTCTGTTCTTTCTTTTCCATCGGCATTGACTTTCTGACAGCTAGCACTAACTCCGCTTCGGTACATCGATACAAGTCCCGCATTCGGAATACTTGCCAAACTTCCATTTTTGGCAATGTTCGACCCTTTTCCCAGTTGCGAATAGAAGATTCCGCACATTCTAGTATATGTGCTACGTCTATAATTTTTAGCCCCGCACGTTCTCTTAAGGCTCTCAGATCCATAGCTGACAGAACCTTTTGATGGACAAAACGTTAAGTTTTACCGTGAATAGTTGACGGATATGACCTATTTGGTGTTTAATCATAGTAGTAGAGGCGTTAGTCGATTTCCGCCAAGAGACTTACTAACGCCCTTTCCTGTACTGCTTACGAATACCAGACGATTATGACACAAAACGGTTATCAACAGGGATTCTGTGCGAATCATCGGGCGATCGCGTACCAAAAACGCCTTTACCCTTGGGCGATCGCCAAACTCATGCCCAGTATGCAGCGGGCGATTGTGGGGCGATTTCGCAGTCGATCGGATGCTGACGGGCACTTGCTGTGTCGGCGTCAACTGATGCCTCAAGCAACACTTGTCGTAGTCTTTGACTTGCAACCAGACTTAGAAGTACCAATTGCGGCGCCCACAGCAATGCGATAAGCACCGCATCAAAATCAAAGAAACCGGGTTTTTTGCGGTTTTTGCGGGCTGTAACGAGTATTTTCGCAAAAACCCGGTTTCTGGGCATCCAGCAGATAAATATCAACTTCAGTTAGGATAAAATTATCCTCAATTTGCTTTTGAATCATGACTTATACAACTCCAAAATTCATCGTGTCTCAAGTGGGTGAAATCCCCCAATGGCAAGCCGCGACGTGGGAAGATTATGTAGCGGCTTGCGAAGATCCATCTTTGGAGGAAGCCAGAATATTTTTTTATGAAGGATATCTTTGGATAGACATGGGTAATGAAGGAATTAATCACGCTAGATTTAACAACCTCTTGACTCTGGTGTTTGGATTTTGGTTTGTCAACAAAGGAGGACAAGCTTTCGATGATTTGGGTGGATGTGTAATTGAAAAGCCAAAGGTGGGAGGAGGTGCGCCCGATCGCATTTTATATGTCGGCGGAGAATTCATCCAGTGGCAAAAAGGTGAACCGCGCCGAGTCAATCTGAATAAATCGCGAATCCCCGATTTAGTTATAGAAACTTCCGATACTACTTTGGCCAGCGATTTAGATGAAAAAAAGCGGTTGTATGCTGCTTTGGGAATTCCTGAGTATTGGGTAGTAGATATTAAGGGCGAGAGAGTTTTGGCATTTCGCTTGCAGGAAAACGGGAAATATCAGGAATGCGAAATTTCCGGTGCGCTTGAGGGATTGCCAATTGCTTTACTATCGGAGACTTTAAAACTTTTGGGTGAGGGAAATGGGACGGCGGCGATGTGGTTTGCTCAACAAGTTGGGAATTTGTAGAGAGGTTGGCCAAAAGTGCGTTAGCGAAGCCCTCGAAGAGGATCGCACGCGATTCACAATAATTTTTTCAAGCTCGACTCTAGGGCTGCCACAATCTCTGAGAATATTAATATTTGTGCTACGCTAATCTACAAAAGATGTCACGCTCGTGCAGTAACCTTTCTGTGATTTAAAGGAGCAGGTCAATGAATATTGTCTTAAAGCCGGAATACGAAGAGTTTATTCGATCGCAAATTCAAAGCGGAAAATATGGCAGCGCTGAAGAACTAATTGGAGAAGCGATCGCACTTTTAAGAGAACGAAAACAACGCATCGAAGAACTTCGCCAAAAAATAGCAGTGGGAACTGCACAAATTGCTAAGGGACAAGTGACAGATGGAGAACTTGTGTTTGCCAAAATTCAAGAAAAGATCGATCGAAGAGAATAGTCAGGGGCATGAACAGTTATACATTTTCAGATGAAGCCGTCCGAGACTTGAATGAGATTTGTGAGTACATTGCTCGCAATAGTTCCAGGGCAGCCAGCGAGCTTTTTGATGCAATTCGTCAAAAATGTAAACTTGTCGCCGAATTTCCCAATATGGGCAAACGCTATGAGAGGTTATCCCCCAACTTGCGCGGATTTAGTGTTAGGGATTATTTAATTTTTTATTACCCCAGATCGGACGGGATTGATATTGCTCGCGTGCTGCGGGGCGATCGAGACTTGGAATTATTGTTTTCAGAGTTAGGGGAAGATTAATTAGCGTTGGATCGATCTGAACAGGCGATCGCACTTGGGGAAGCAAAGGGCGATCGCGCTTAATGCTTCTCAATTTTTGACGCACTTTTAGCTTAAATCATAACATATAATAAAAATATATCTGTCGTGTAAATTTGCCATGACTGTACAATCTGTTTCGCGTTATGTCGCACGTCACCCTGAAATCTTGCAAAGCGAACCAATTATCGCAGGAACCAGGACTTCCGTTCGGGCGATCGTGGAATTGTGGCGTTTGGGGATTACTCCTGAAGAAATCCCGATGCACTTACCTCACCTGAAATTAGCTCAAATTTTTGACGCGCTGAGCTTTTATTTGGATAACCAGGAAGAAATAAATACTTATATAGAGCGCAATCGAATTCCTGAAGACTTGATTCATCCTGCTGTTAAAGCTGCAATGAGAAAACAACTGAAAGTATTGGAATTGTTCGGTACTATTGACTGCGACGAAGATTCTAACTACAAGCAGCAGCAACAAACAATATGAATATCCCTAAATAAAATGCTCCGACTATCCCAAACCCAACTCAAAATCCTCGAAGAATGCCCCCGCAAATTCCAACACAGCTACCTCGAACTACTCGCCACCACCGCCTCCCCAGAACACAAAGAAAAACTCACATGGGGAAGCCACTTTCACCTATTAATGCAGCAGCGAGAACTCGGACTTCCCATTGAATTCATCATCCAACAAGACCCCGAACTGGGACGCTGTGTAGCAGCATTTATCAACACCGCACCCGAACTTTTCGCTAATTCAGAAAATAGCGATCGCATTTTCCGCCAAGCCGAACACCCCCGCACCCTAATTTTCCAAGACTACCTATTCACCGTTATCTATGACTTGCTAATAGCAGAACCAAACGCCGCGCAAATTCTCGACTGGAAAACCTATCCCCGCCCTCAAAAATCAAAATGGATAGCCGAAAGTTGGCAAACTCGCCTCTATTTATACGTCTTAGTAGAAACCAGCGACTATTCCCCCGAACAAGTTTCCATGACATACTGGTTCGTACAATTGCAAGGAGAAGAACCGCCGCAAAAACTCACGTTTTATTACAACCAAACAGAACACGATCGCACAAAACAAGATTTAACCCACCTATTGCAGCAGCTAACCGACTGGCGACAGCGCTATACCGAAGCCGGCGACTTCTTACCCCAAGTAGAAATTAGTTCCAATCTTTGCGATTCCTGTCAATTTGCCACTCGCTGCAACCGCACAACAGACAACACAGCTTCCTCACCAAATCTGACCGCAGAAACTCCCACAGATTGGCTGCCAAATCTTGCTATCATTGAGGAAATATATATTTAATTCAAATGTTGTACTATGCAACTATTAGTCGCCCGGTGGGGGCGGGTTTATAGATATTGTGGATGTGAATGAAAGATTGTTGGTGAACCCGCCCCTACAGGAATTAATGAAATAACTTATGACAGAACTACTTCAAAATTTGCCAACTCAACCCCTATCCCAGCCCCCAGCTTGGCTGATCCAAGCTGTCAGAAACCATGCACCAGAACTCCCCGGACACTATGCCGCTGCACTTCTCTGGTATAGAGGAATTCACAACCCAGAACAAATACCAGGTTTTTTAAATCCCCAACTTTATCAACCAGCAAGTCCCTTTGAATTCGGACTAGAAATGAACTGGGCGATAGAAAGAATCCAGCAAGCACGAAACAGCGCAGAAAAAGTCGCAATTTGGGGAGACTTCGACGCCGACGGCATTACCTCAACCTCCGTACTTTGGGACGGACTGGGAGAATTTTTTACTCAAAACGACCAACTAACTTATTACATTCCCAACCGCTTAACCGAATCTCACGGACTCAATATCACAGGAATAGATGCCTTAGCAAAAGCGGGAATTAGCTTAATTATTACCTGCGATACCGGCAGTACAAATATCGCCGAAATCGAATACGCCACCAGCTTAAACATCGATACAATTGTCACCGACCATCATACATTACCAGACGATCGCCCGCCAGCTACAGCCATTATCAATCCCCGCTACTTTCCCCCAAACCACCAACTATTTAACCTCTCAGGAGTTGGAGTAGCTTACAAATTAATTGAAGCATTATATCACACATTACCGGATATTCCGCAGCGCCCGCTCGCAGATTTATTAGAATTAGTAGCGATCGGCTTAATTGCCGATTTAGTCCAACTTACAGGAGACAGCCGCTACCTAGCACAAATCGGCATCCAACAACTGCAAAAACAAATCGCAAATCCCACCCGCCCAGGAGTTGCAAAATTGCTCGAACTGTGCAAAAGAACGGGCGATCGCCCAACCGACATTTCCTTCGGCCTCGGCCCCCGAATCAACGCCGTCAGCCGCATTCAAGGTGACGCCAGCTTCTGCGTAGAACTCCTCACCAGCCGCGACAAAAAACGCTGCGAAGAACTAGCAAATTTAACCGAAATTGCCAACTCCCGGCGCAAATCTTTACAAAAAGATGTTGCCAAAGATGCCGCCGCCAAATTAGCCAAACTCGACCTCTCAACTACTAGCGTCATCGTCCTCAGCGACCCCCAATGGCCCGTAGGAGTATTAGGATTAGTAGCGGGACAAATCGCCCAAGAATACGGCCGCCCCGTGATTTTATTCAGCACAGAAGGAAGCGAAGAAATTAACGAAAATACCCCGGAAACGCAATTTACCTCTTTCTTAGATTCAGAATCACCAACACTTTCCCCATCCAAAATTGCCAGGGGTTCCGCCCGTTCCGCCAATCAAATTGACCTTTACCAATTAGTCAAAGACCAAGCGCATTTATTGGACAGATTTGGTGGTCATCCCTTCGCTGCCGGATTGAGTCTCCCCGTTGAAAATATCCCCCTATTTACCGATGCGGTAAATCAGCAACTGCGGCAACAATACAGTACAGATAGTTTAACAGCCGCCCCCGTTGAAGCAGACCTAAAAATTACTGTCTCCGAATTAGGCAAAGACTTATTTCAAGAACTAAAATTGCTCGAACCGTGCGGTATGGGCAACCCCGCCCCCAAATTGCTGATTGAAAACTGCTGGTTTGACAATCTGTGGAATCAAAAAATTAAGGATTTGAAAGGGCAAAAAGTAGAATATCTTAAAACAGAATTTACAATTAGGGATGAATCTAGCGATACGGGATTTCCCGGCATTTGGTGGGGACACAATCAAAATGAAGTTCCCCAAGGCCGCTGCGATGTTACGGTAGAACTAGATTTTAATACTTACAAATCGCGATATGAAGTGCGCCTCGTAGCACTGCGGGAACGCACGGCAGACAACCCAATCAATTCGCCGACTAAAATAGATTGGATCGTAGACTGGCGCAAGAGAAATAATGATGAAGAGTTGTTAGCAGCCAGCACAAACTTAGAATCTCCAATGCCGATCGACAATCTAGTTTACAATTCCGAAATGGTCGATCGCGAAAACTCGATCGTCCTCAAAGAATGCCCCGCAAGCTGGGACGAACTGCGGATCTGGTTTCGGCAAGCACAGCACACTCAGAAAAAACTCGCGATCGCCTATACTTTACCCCCACTCGTACCCCCACAGCAAATCTGCCAACAGCTAATCGGCATCGCCAAATACCTCAGCCGCACCAAAAAACCCGTCACCAGACAGCAACTCCGCCAGAAACTCGGCATCAGCGACACCTCCCTGCAACTGGGGTTCAAAACCCTAACATATCTCGGTTTTAAAATCAATTATCGCGATCGAGCTTTCCACATCACCAGACAACTCGAAACCGCACAGCAGCAAGACGCGCCCGATCAAATCCCGCAACCGTTATTAGATAGCCAATCCATCAACTTCTCAGTGCCAAATTCCCCCATCGCCGCCCGTTTTGCAGCGCAATTTCTAGCAGCAGTCTCCGAAGAACAATTCCGGCGGAAATATTTCTGTGAAGTACCCCTTTCCACCATTGTGTCGATCGCCCGAGAAACCGTTTTCCAAGAAGATTCTACAGCAATTCCCTTCTAACTGAGATATTGGACTATTGTCAATAAGCCTTTTCTGAACAGGCAAGATGCCTGTTCCACAAGAAAATTTATCTTTTGTGGAACAGGCATCTTGCCTGTTGCTGACAATCGTGCAAGATATCAGTTCTAACTGAGATATTGCACTATTGTCAAGAACGGGCTCTCCGGCCCGTTCCACTCATCAGATAACTTTTCTTATGGGGTACGCACGCTGTTACCACAGATGGGGCTGGCTTTTGGGGCCCTGAAGCGAGAGAAATTTTTGTGGATCGGGCTCAAGAGGCCTATTCCTGACACGGATGCAACATCTCAGTTCTAAGAAATATCTTACTTCTGAATTCATGCCGATAAAATAAGGCATAGGACAATGAGAGTTATCCGTTGCCAGTCAGACCCAAAACTCATAATTCCTAACTCACAGGCCACAACCCAAAACTCCCCACCGCTTTCACTCGATCGCCCATCTCCAATTTAAAACCCCTATGCTTCTCTGTCCCCGCTGCCAATTTGAAAATCCCAATCCAAACAAGTTTTGTCAACAATGCGGAAATTCCCTAATTTACAAACCTTGCCACGAATGCGGTGCCCAAGTCGCTTTTAGCGCCGCATTATGTCAGAATTGCGGCGTTGCAACAGGTCAAGTGTGGCGGGCGATTATCTGCGGTCGATCGAATTTTCCAGCAGTCGAACCAGACGAGTCAACCCTACCCCCAGCCGAGTTTCCCCAAAAACCAGAGATTGTTCCAGAAATCGCATCGCGCCAAAACTCTGCTGAACCAATCACAGACAGCATTAAAACAGAAATAACCACCCCACCCGAACCCCCAACAGCAGTCGAACCAACTTCTCCACAGCCAAGCGACGGCGAATTCAGCAGCACAGAAATTGACCCTGTGGTAGCCGTGGGGGCGATCGTACCAGCATCCTTTCAAACAATCGAAAAAAGCTCTACTACAGCACCAGAGCGCGAAATAACCCCATCTGAACACAATTTTACAACCGCACCACAGCCTCAACAAATCCAGGAAGCAACAGAGAACCCCGACAGCCCAAACATAGCTGACATCTCCCCCCCATCTCCAGAATTCCCCATCCCCAATTCAGAATATTTAATCCCTTCCCAGCCAGCCGGAGCTTATTTAGACACTCAGCAGCGCTACCAACTCCTAGAAACCGTGCCGCCGAGAAAACGCTCCGACACAGTAGCAGTAACAGTATTGGACTGTCAGCCGCTGGAAATGTCACCCCTCAAAGCCATGCTAGCAGCCAACTCTGCCAGTGTCGCCAGACGAACATCCCCCTATACCGCAGCAATCAAAGGCGGAGAAAATTCAACCAATTCCGCCTTAGCAGAGCTTTGCCAAGGCATAGCTGAACCTTATCTGGCACTCCGGTGGCAATTCTCTCACAACCTGCCAGTCATTCACGATAGCTGGTCAGACAACGAACAGGCAGTCCTGCTGCTAGAAGACTGCTCCCAATGGCCGCTGCTGGTAGAACGCTGGAGTCAACCCGAAACTTCCACCCAGCAAATTTTATACTGGCTACACGAAATGACAGAACTCTGGGCTGCCCTAGAACCTTGGCGCTGTCGGCAAAGCTTGTTGGAACTGACAAATTTGCGAGTCAACCCCGACTCTTCCTTTTCCTTGGCTTCTTTGCGGCTGCAATACCTCTATCCCGAACCCGCAGGATCAAACCTGCAACTGGTAGATTTGGGGCAACTGTGGCAGGTGATATTTAGCCAGTCCGATCGTCGCACTCAGTTTGGCGCATTGCTCGACCTGCTGCAACAAATGTACAGAGGCGAGATTAACACAATCGAAGAATTGCGATCGCGCCTAGAAACAGTTCCCCTCGAACTCCAACCCGCACCTTCACCAAGCTCAACCCCGACGCGCAGGCATTACCGCAGCCCCGACGAGTCCCCCCCCGAGGTTGGCGAGGTCTTAACCCAGCCCATGCCACTCCAGATTTACAGCTTAGAAGACGCAGGCCTCACCGATGTTGGCCGCACGCGCGACCACAACGAAGACTTCTTCAGCATCTGGACTCAGCTCAACAAACTCGAAAGCTCCTTCGGTCGCATCTTTCAAACCAAAGGGCTTTACATTCTCTGCGACGGCATGGGCGGACACGACAGCGGAGAAGTAGCCAGCCAACTAGCCGCTGAAACCCTCAGAGAATTCTTTCAAACCTGTTGGGAAAATCAACTACCTCCGGCAGACACCATCCGCGAGGGAGTGCTGCTAGCCAACAAAGCCATCTTTGAAATCAATCAAAAGGACGGACGCTCCGGCAGCGCCCGCATGGGTACAACTCTAGTCGCAGTCTTAGTTCAAGACACCCAATTCGCCGTTGCCCACGTCGGCGACAGCCGCCTCTACCGACTGAGAAAGGGACAAACCCTAGAAAAAATCACCTCAGACCACGAAGTAGGTCAGCGCGAAATTAAGCGCGGGGTTGACCCGGAAACTGCTTATGCCCGTCCCGACGCCTATCAACTAACTCAAGCCATCGGCCCGCGAGACAGTAATTTTCTCAAGCCAGAGGTGCAGTTTTTAGACTTGTGCGAAGATACCTTATTAATTTTGGCTTCTGACGGCCTGACAGATAATGATTTGTTGGAAACTCACTGGCAGAACACTCTCGAACCCCTTTTCAATCCCCAAGCCGATCTCGACCAGGGAGTTGCCCAATTGATTGAACTGGGCAACAAACGCAACGGTCACGACAATATCACGGCAATTATCATTCGGGCGCAGGTAGGCGCATTTCGATTTTAGAATTTGGATGCTGCCAACTTTTTCAAAGGTGGTGCTTTCCCCCGTGACGGCTTGGGTTAAACCTGCAATTGTTGCAGGGAAAGGAAACAGCTTCTGCCGTTTCCGGGCAAGGCTTTACTGCTGGCTCTGTTATTAGGTATCCGGTGTTGAAACAGCTTCAGTTTGATTGCTCAAAAACTAGACCTATTGCAAAAATAATTAGGACGGGCAAGATGCCCATCCCACAAGAAAAAATAACTCTTGTGGGACGGGCATCTTGCCCGTCCCATCAATTGATGAAAGGATTTTTGCAAGAGGTCTACTGATTGCAGACCCATACTATTCCAGAAAAGCTGTGGAGGACTAACCATTTATCAGTCGCTTTTATTTTGAGACTCTGTTCAGGGAATCTACCGGAAAAAGTGGCTTGATAGTAAGTGGATTCATCATAGTTGAAAGACCTTTAACATACAAAAATAGTTAGTCTACTGAAAAAAAATTCAACTAAAATGAAGTGAGTCTGCAGGCGGGCTGATGCGAAATCTGTTTTATACTCGATCGCTCTTGGGGCAATTGGGGCATAGGCAGGAAGTCCCCGCCCTACATATAGATGTGGGGGGTAAATCACAACCTGCTGCTACAGCAAATTTACGTAAAAGTTTAGCGATTGTCTATCTAGTTTTTGTAGTTTCAAGTGTTAAATCGATCGACTGTGTTTTAAGGAGCGATCGACCCCTCAGAAATTTTACGGATAATTGTTCCCAAAAAACTATTTATAACTTAATTGTTTATGAATCTTTAATCATAATCAGGATATTATAAAGTTTTCCTGAAACTAACCTGTGAAGCTCATAAGTAATTTTAAATTTCTAATTTTTCAAAGCCCTACGCCCCTAATCTGTAAATTCCCGCCCACTCTCACTGCCAAATCAGGGAGTTCAACCACATCAATCGAAAATGCTGCTGACTCTTTTAGATCCAGAAAAACAGGCCCCCCTGCAACAGTGGAGTTTCGAGAGCGAATCCATTATTCGCATCGGCCGCTCTCCTGAAAATCACGTTGTGATCCCCAATGCTCTAGTGTCGCGGCAGCATCTGGAATTGCAAAGAGTTAATAGCGGGAGATCCAGCCAGTGGTACTTAGTCAATTCCGGGACAAATGGCACTTTGGTTAACGGTATTCTCATGTCTCAGGGTTGGATATCCGACGGTGCCCTGATCCAGTTGGCGCGGGGCGGCCCAATTCTGCATTTCCAAGTGATTACTATTGAACTCGGCGGCCAAATTAAGGCGAACCCCACCGTCAATCTCGCCGCCCCACGGTGCAGCCACGCGGGAAACCCGCCGGGGAATTTATTCTGCATCCACTGCGGCGAACCGATTAAAGTCGATCGCACGGTGCGCCACTACCAAGTGCTGAGAACTTTGGGCCAAGGCGGTATGGGGACAACGACTTTAGCCTGGGATCGAGATAAAGCGAAAGCTCAAAAACCCGGAAGTTCCCCCGCAGCTTCTCTGGTAGTCCTCAAGGAAATGAATGCTGACATGGCTCAAATAGTCAAAGCTCAAGAACTGTTTGAACGTGAAGCTAAAACTCTCAAGGCCCTCCACCATCCGGGAATTCCTCAGTTTTTTGACTTTTTTGTGGAAGGGGGCAAAAAATACTTGGTGATGGAAATGCTCCACGGCGAGGATTTAGAAAAACGCATCTACAACCGCGGGCCTGTTGCTCCCCAACAAGCAATAGAGTGGATGATCCAAACCTGTGAGGTTTTGGACTACATTCACTCTCAAAAACCCCCGATCGTCCACCGGGATATTAAACCTGCTAATTTGCTGGTGCGGCACCGGGACAATCGCATTACAGTGCTGGATTTTGGAGCCGTTAAAGAAATCGGCACTCCTCCGGGCACTCGCATCGGCGTGGAAGGCTACACCGCACCAGAACAAGACCGGGGACAGCCTCTCCCTCAGTCGGATTTATATGCTATTGGGCCTACGTTGATTTTTTTGCTGACGGCCCAAAGCCCTCAAAACTTTTACGGGAAAATACCTGGAGGTTACGGGTTTAAGCTCGATAATATTCCGACGATCGCCCCCAAGCTGCGGGACACCATTTTGCGAACCACGGCAGCTAAGCCTGGCGATCGCTTTCAAACTGCTCAACAATTAGCTCGAGCTTTAGCAGCTTCGCTTTAATAGAAGGCAGAAGTCATTAGTCATTGGTCATTAGTGATTAGTCAGAAGGAAAAAGTCATTAGTCAGAAGGCAAAGGGAAGAGGGAAGAGGGAATAAGCTAGCAAGGGGAATTTATGAAAGAAAATTTACCCGATCGCCTCGGAATTTCTCTCCGACACCCCAGTCCTCCGTCTCCTCTGTTATTCCTCGTCCCAAGCTTCTACAGCTATCAACTCGCTCACGGGGTCTTGCATAGAAAAATCAAACTCTAGCAATTGCTGTTTCCAGTACGGCCATTCGTCGCCGTAAAGCAGAGCAATTTTCCAAATACTGTCTGTGGGCTTGATAATGTCAGACGTGACGAGAGAATGCACCTGACGCTGGAACTTAACCATCGGCTGTATAACCTGCTGGCTCATAATACCTCTTGAATTGTTTAAATTTTGTGAATTACCACTTCCGAGCTCTCACTTTTTACCGCAGTTTCGCCAAGAACAGTCTCGCCAAGATACGTGTAGATTTTTGTCGGGAAGCTACATATTTAACTTGTATCTTAACAGAGTTCGTTTTGACAAGGCCCTATAAGCAGGACTGAAGAGTCAAGACCGACTTCAAAGAATTAATCATCTTTAAAATGTCCCGTTATATGCTGTCGATCGACAGTGGGAGGTTTGCCGCCTCGATTGTTTCCACATTGTTGTTTCCACATAGTGGCAGATGCAAGGGCTGCGTTCGGCTTGTTCTTGACAAGGCTGAGTTTGCGTAGGAGAAACTGCAACTACTGCGCTTTGGCTGCTACAGCGTAATTTCCGCTTTCCTGCGGGTAAACCACACCTGTTTCACCTTCGACGCTGGGTTCGCTGTGAGAGTGGGGTCGGAGCTACATAAACTGATTATAACTCCACTCACCGCAAAAGCGATCGAAAATTGTTGGATACTGTTGATCGCCACCCCTAAATGTCGATCGAACATTCAAAGGCGACAGCAGGGCGGGCGTACAAGCAAGTTCCCAACCCATCGTCCGTCCTGATTGAGTCAATCTAAAATCTCAAATCTAAAATCTAAAATTGTATGACTTGGACAAGGCGACACATTCTCACTCTGGCTGATTTTACCTCGAACGAATACGATACGGTGCTGCAAACAGCAGCCAGTTTTCGGGAGGTACTCGGCCGCCGCACGAAGAAAGTGCCGGCCCTGCAGGGTCAAGTGGTCGCGAATTTGTTTTTTGAACCTTCTACCCGGACTCGCAATAGTTTTGAGTTGGCGGCGAAACGGCTGTCGGCGGATACGCTAAATTTTACCCCGGGAAGTTCTTCTCTGACGAAGGGGGAGACTATTCTGGATACGGCTAAGACTTATCTGGCGATGGGAACGGATTTGATGGTGATCCGACACGAACAAGCTGGAGTTCCCAGCACGATTGCTTCGGAAATGGATCGCTTGGGGTCAAGAGTCAGCGTTCTCAATGCTGGAGACGGCCAGCACGAACACCCGTCGCAAGGTTTGCTAGACTTATTTACTATTTGTGCTCTGTTAGATACCGAACGTCCGCGGCTGGAACTTTTAGCGGGCAAAAAAATTGCTGTGGTGGGGGATATTTTGCATTCGCGGGTGGCTAGGTCTAATATTTGGAGTCTAACGGCTTCTGGGGCAGAGGTTCATTTGGCCGGGCCGCCGACTTTGCTACCGCTGTTGTTTGCTGAGTGTGGCGATGGTAGGGAAGGCAAGTTATTTTTGCACTGGCATCTGGAACCTGCTTTGGCCGATGCTGATTTTGTGATGACTTTGCGGCTGCAAAAGGAACGGATGAGCGACCATTTGCTGCCGAGTTTACGAGAGTACCATTCTTTGTACGGGATTACGCGCGATCGACTGAAACTCTGCAAGCCGGATGTGAAGGTGTTGCACCCTGGCCCGGTTAACCGTGGCGTGGAAATTAGTTCGGATTTGATGGACGATGCCCAGTTTAGCCTGATTTCTCAGCAAGTTACCAGCGGCGTGGCGGTGCGGATGGCATTACTTTATCTAATCGGCGGGGGTAAAGTTTAGGCTGTTAGTTGTTAGTCATGAATTTCGGATATTCCCTGATTTTCAGGATCGATCGCATATTTAAAATAATCGTTACCCAGTATAGCCGGGTAACGATTAAAACTCTTTCTAGAAATGTAAATTGCTCTAGTTAAGAGTTAGGAAAGCCAGGACGCAGACACCCAGCCACCACCTTTGAGTTGGGCCCAGCCGTTTTTGTAACGACCGGTCAATTTTACGTGGTCTCCATAATATAACTTGCCGATTACACCAGAACAGCTACTGGGGCGGTGGCGGATATTCAGTCGGCCGCCATTCGTGACAACTTTGGCGTAGCTGTGATGGCTGTGATGAGCGCGATGGCCACAGTGTTTGCGGTAGCAACTTGCCGCCTGGGCTTCGCCACCGACACTCAGAACAGATAGGGCTACTGCCATACCTGCAACGCCTATCCATGCAGAATTAGGAATTTTCAAGCCCAGTTGGTCTAACGACTTGAGTTGGAGTTCGGACTCTGGAGATTCATAAGCAACAAAAGAGTGGCTCAATGCTAGTGCTTCCATAGTTTCCTCGTGATTGTTGTTAACCTTTCTTGGTGCAGACTCAGGTCAAAACCTCAATTAACAGCCCAAATTATTAACTTATGTTTCATAAAAGCCACAAAAGGGCGTTAAGGTCTTGCTGTTGCCGAGTATTGGCTAATGTTCCTGAACCATGCACAGGTATATCATGTCATTGATGTAGCTTTCCGGAACAAAAAAATAAATAAAGTTTACATCGGCTGTTAAAAATTTTGCCGACGCGGATCAGAACTCCGGGCAGAATTAAACTTAACTGTGTCATTAAAAAGGGAACGAAGTTATGGATTGGGGTGGGGAATTGCTTGTACTGAGTTACGAATGACACTACTTATGGGGTGTGCTTATTTATTGAGTTGCTACAGCAATATCGGCAGTTAATTAGATAAAAAAGCATCCTGCTCGTCTTCAATCACGGTCTTCATTAGGTTCGGGCGAGTTATATTGTAGCCGATCGCACTGGTGCAGAAGTTCGGGGCGATGGCGTCGGGCCAGGAGCCCGTGCTACAAGATGGGTCTCAAGATTAGCCTCCCAGTGCCCCCGACAAGAATGCAAGACAAATCCATCGCGACTTGATTTGTGTCAAGATCGATCGAGTTCTCCAGCACCACTTCTTTCGCAATGAACTCCTTCGCTGCACTTTCTCTCGGCACAATTCCTCAACGCCATGAATCAGACAGCTTCGCCATTACCATAGCGCCGTTGTCTGTAGAGGAAATATACGCTTTGGCAGATGACCCCGCCAACGGAGCCGTGGTAATGATGAGCGGTACCGTCCGCAACCAAACTAACGGTCAAGCTGTAGTTTCCCTAGAGTACCAAGCTTATGAACCGATGGCGGTGCGAGTATTCCAGCAAATTGCTACTGAAATCCGCCGCCAGTGGACTGATGTCAATCGGGTTGTTATTCACCACCGTGTCGGACACTTGCAGGTGGGAGAAATCAGCGTATTGGTGGCTGTTGGCTGTCCCCACCGGGACTCAGCCTTTGCAGCTTGCCAGTACGCCATAGATACGCTCAAACACAATGTACCGATTTGGAAAAAGGAACATTGGGCTGACGGTTCTAGCAGTTGGGTTAGTATTGGAGCGTGCGAGGTTGTCGGGCATTAGTCAATCCATTTGAGATTTGAGATTGAAGAGGGGAACTTGTTACGATCCCCTAACGTCAAAAAGTGTGGAATGTTCGATGAGCCAATTCCACCGATGAGCGACTTTATTTCCGTGTCCTGGTCTGCGGTTGTGGCGACCGTTCAAAGAGTGCAATTGCCAGCCGAAAAACTCTCTAATTATGACTTGGTGTTGCGGTGTCAGGAAGGAAATCGACCTGAGACCACGGCCTTTTCAGAACTGTTGAAGCGGTATCAGTCCCACGTAGACAGGGTTCTCTATCACTTGGCCCCTGACTGGCAAGACAGAGCAGACTTGGCTCAGGAAGTGTGGATTCGGGTCTACCGCAATATTAACCGCTTGCAAGAGCCTGTTAAATTTCGGGGCTGGCTGAGCCGCATCGCCACTAATTTGTTTTACGATGAGTTGCGGAAGCGCAAGCGGGTGCGAACTCCGCTGTCGCTGGACGTACCCCGTACTCTGGAAGATGGCGAGGTTGATTGGGAAATTCCGGCCGACAGTCCGGGGCCTGATGAAGATTTGACGACTAGAGAATTTTACGACCAGTTGCGGGTGGCGATCGCAGATTTGCCGGAAGTATTCCGCACGACAATTGTTTTGAGAGAAATAGAAGGTTTAGCCTATGAGGAAATAGCCGAAATGACCGGAGTTTCTCTGGGAACTGTCAAGTCGAGAATTGCTAGAGCTCGCCAAAGATTGCAGTTGGAATTGCAAAAATATCTCGATGGTAATTAGCAAGAGTAATTTCAGAGGCGGGTTAAGAAGATTTGGTGAAGTTTGCTGTGACATCAAAACTTCTCTTTTAAAATATAAGTAAGCAGTAAATCATTCTAATACCGAGTGCGTGATTCCCCAATTAGAGCAAGTCTGAAATTATGAGTGGTAACTTTGAATCCGATAAAAATCAGAATCAGCAAGGCGTGGGGGATGCACTCGCTGAAACTGAAGTTAACAACAATTATGCCCAGGGCAATGTAACTACTATGATGCGCGATCGCTTTGAATTGCTAAGTGCCTATCTCGACGGTGAAGTGACGGCGACAGAACGCCGGCAAGTTGAGGAGTGGCTGACAAATGACCCCACTACGAAACGTTTGTACTCGCGACTGCTGATGATGCAGCAGAGTTTTCAGGCAATGCCGGTGCCGGCTGCGGAACAATCTGCCGAGGAGTTGGCGGCGAAGGTTTTGCAGCGGGTGGAACGCAAGCCGAAACGAACTTGGATTTTGGGTGGCAGTGCGATCGCAGCTTTGTTGATTGCGGTGGTGTCTGGTGTCGGTGGCGGCCGCCAATTGTTTGCTCCTCAGTTTGCTCGATCGCCGGTTCCTGCTGAATCAGACGGTTTGATTATGGCTTTGAACGAGCCTCTGGTGGAGATGGTTAATCCTAACGATTTGATGCTTGGGGTGAATGCACCGATAATGGAGATTCCCAAAGTTGGTGTAGCAACCCCTCAAAAGTAATTGCCAAAGGCGCAGTAGGATTTCTGTTTTGAGCATAACTGAAGTTGCTCAGCTCCCTAAAAAAGGGGGCTTTTTGCCGTTTTTCCCAGTTTTTCAAGGTGGATATATCCTTTGACGCTTTCTCGGCTTTGAATGACGAATTGTGGGGCGATCGCATCTTAATATCCTAGTAGGTAGCGAGTGGAATTAGACCGGGCGATTCCCTACGGGATAGCTTCGCACGCGCGTACTTGTCACCGGTTTTTTGGATATTTGCGATCGGCAACAGCAATGTCTCCTCAATTTCCTGCGGCACAGCAGGAGACACATTAGAAGCGCTATTAAGGCAATCTACCAGCAATTTCACTCGTCCTCATCAGAAAATAGAGAAGGTAAATCCCGTTCTCCCCTCACGATCCGAACAATTTCAATTAAGTTGTCCAGCGCCCGATAAAGAATTATGTAACCCCTGATAGGAATTCCCCGCACAAAAGGAGCTAGTTCCTCGTAACTGCGCCCTATATTGGGGAACTTAACTAAATTACGACACTTTTTATCAAAGTCTTCAATAAATTGTTCACCTGCATCTATATTCCTAGTTGCAAAGTAATCGGTAATTTCATTGAGATCGCGACAGGCTTCAGGGGAAATAATGTAGCGGCTCATTGTTGATTTTCCCGCATTTTGCGAAATTTTTCCCGCAATCTAGTTATAACTGTCTCCCCATCAATTCCTTCGCCGCGTTCAAGCTGAGCTAGTCCTGCCGCTACTTTTGGACGAGTTTCATCGACCCATTCTTGATAAAGATCGCTCTGTTGCCGATCGCTTCTGTCTGCGAGTAGTTCCAACGCCGCAGCAATTACCTCATCCACCGAAGAATATTTGCCACTTTTGACTTGCGCTTCAATGAATTTATTATGGTCAGGTTTTAGAGTAATGTTCATGCGCTTTACTTCTAATAACTTTTAGCCATTATATCATTTCCACTGGCTCTCTCCGTGTAAAGGCGAAGGGGATGGCGATGGGGAGCAATTAAACTCGATCGCACTTGTCACCGATTTTTTGGATATGTGCGATCGGTAACAGCAATGTCTCCTCAATTTCCTGTCGCACAGCCGGAGATACATTAGAAGCGCTATTGAGGCAATATACCAGCAATTTATTAGCATCGTAATACTTCCTCAGCAATGACTTCTGCTGTTGGCTAAATTCCCAATCGTGACCTATATTGCGATAATAAATTATGATTTGTCTTAATTCCCTAGTCCAAACTTGTCCGTTAGCTTGCCACCATTGCCTAAATATTTCCTTGTCACCATCTGAGTGAGGTAGCTGTTTCTTAAGTTCTTGCAGTGCTTGCATCAATTCAGGTTCAACAACAGGGACAAGAAGAATGTCGTGGGAAAGACTAAGGGCTGGGTCAATAGCACCGTCGATTACAGGCAAAATGGCAAGGTCAAGAACAAGGTCAAGGGTAAGTTCAATAGCAGAGTCAAAGGTATGTTTAACGGCAAGGTAAAGGGCTGGGTCAAGGAAACGTTCAGGGTTACGATTAAGAGCAAGCTCAAGGGATGGGAGAAGGGAAAAGTAAAAGAATCTCACTGCCGCAGGTTTGTAGGGGAAATCAACAGAAATGGATTTTTGGTTTACCCACAGTAGGAATTGCTGTAACTCCTCGTCCTCAGCGACCAGTCCATCAACTTGTTGTTTCATTAACAGTAAAAAATCATCAGCTTTTGGCAACATCTCAACTGCTAACAACAAAACTTCTCGCCAACGCTTCTCGGTTACGTGGCTGAGCATTTTTTCCAAAGCTTGTGGAGTGGAGTTGTTAACTATTTTTGTAGCAGTAAAATACTCTGGGAATGTTAGATGAGAAAACGAATAAATCCCTCTTGCCCTTTCCACTAATAATCCATGTTGTGCCTCGATCGCCTTCAGGACAACCTCACTATGGTTCTCCAACTGAACGCGGTCAGTTGTGGCATCGGGTCAGTTAGCTAGATAGTCGGCAATCAATTGCTGAACTGTGTTTTTTTCAACAAAATAATCGCCCCGATCAAAAGTAATAGCTGCCACAAAAGCAAGTAAATGTTTCTGGCGGCACAAATTTAAATAGCGATAAACTTCATCCCGTTGAATGCCTCTAGTTTCATCCCATTTTCTGAGCATAATTTCCAGTCCTTCCTCATACAACTTGGCTCGGTTGGATGGGAAATCTGCTTTGGCTTGGAATACTAAACAAGTCAGATTCAACAAGATAGGCGTTACTGCCAATTCTCGGATTTGCTGATTTTTATTCATTTTTAGCTGCTCTACAAATTGAGACGCTAAAGCTTTCCCTGCCTCCTTATTCTGGGAAAAAGCCACAAACCAATTGCGAGCAAAGGCAGCGATTTGCTTATTATTAAAATCGGCTACCTCAACATTGGTAAATCCTGCGTCGTGAAATCTGTACTTAGAAGCTGCAATTCGACAGGTAATAATAAACTGATTGTTGTAATACTTTTGGACAAACTGACGAATCTGTCTGACGACTGCATCGCTATCTGATTCTGGCACTTCATCTAAGCCGTCCAATAAAATCAAGCCTCTGCCTTGACTGAGTGCGAATTCAGTTTGCGATCGCGCCTCAACTCCGCAACTGGCAAATTCGTCGCTGATATATTCTAATAAGTCAAGATTAGGGATTTCAGCAAAGGTTCTTAGGGGGATAAAAATCGGTATTTTGTTTGTTTCAAATTTTGCGCGATCGCACTGAATGGCAATGTGTTTCAAAAAAGTAGTTTTACCGGAACCCGGTTTGCCGAGTACCATCAGTTTAGAGTGAGATTTCACCGCATCCAATCCTGATACTCGTTTCTGGCGTACTTTACCTAAACCTAAGCGGTTCAAGTTATCTGCATCGGGATTGAAGTCTCTCAATAAGTCGCTAATTTCTCCCGGCTGTCAACTGGTAATTTCCTCCAAAATGTTGACTTCAACGTAGAGGTTGCTGAGATCAACGGGCTGTGCAATATCCAACAGTTGCATTTTGCTGTAAAGCTGTTGGATTTTGCTGTGGCATTTTTGCCGGATCTCTTGCACTACCGAATCAATATCCTGTTGGCAAAAATCTCTAACCCCCCCAACCCCCCCTTGGTAAGGGGGGGCTAAAGGAGGACGATCGACAATTTCTTCCCAATTCAACTGCAAAACCGTGCAGAAAGCCCTGAAAGCATTGGCTTTAATTGGGTCTATTCCTCCTAAAAAACGCCTCCAAGTTGGCAGCGAGAGGCCATCGGCATAGGGCCCGGCAATAGTCCAAGTTCGATCGGGCTCTAATTTTTGACTAGCTTCTACTAGCCATATCGGGTCTTCTATAGTCGAGCCCCTTTCTCTTCTAGCTTGCTTAATTTTTACTAATCCCTCTTCAGAGGCTTTGAGGGTGGTCATTGTATAATTTACTTATCTAATTGTCAATCTCAGTTTTCGCTCAGTTTAGCGATCGCAAACTGAGTTTGTCAAGCGCCGAGCAAAAAAGAGAAAATGATTGGGACAACAACTGCACGGCATACGGGAAAAGTCAGGCATAAATCATGCAAACTTAATCGTTCAGAATGCCACTGTCTTTTTTAGGTAAAAAAGTACACATTAAATGATGACAAAGGATAGCACCATGATAGATAACATAGATGAAATTCCGTCAGGTGGGATAGGTATAAAAATTATTGGCAAAATTGCCGATGAGCTAAGTTATACCCGCACTTCTGACGGCCGAAACTGTCTGTTCATTGTAAAATATTATCAGCAGCCTGGTCTAGTACCATCCCAACGCAGCATTGAAGATGGTTTTTTTAAGCGCGCAATCGATGTTTTAACCAGCTTTAATTTCGGGTTTCAAAAGCAACGACTTCCCCAATCCGAGCCAAGTTCTAACCAGCCACTTCACCAATTTAGGCTTGAAATAAATACTGATATCAAGGCTGTTGCTCAAGTTTTATCATGGGTTGAACAGCTAGATCCTCTACCAATAATTCCCCTAGTCGTTTTGCATCAGTGTAAACTTGCTGTGATTGAAGGGTTTACGAATGCTGTTCGCCACGCTCACAAAAATCTGCCATTAGAAACTCCGATAGAGCTGGAAATAATGGTATTTAACCAACACCTAGAAGTAAAAATTTGGGATTGGGGAGAACCTTTTGACTTCCAAGCGAAGTTGAAAGAAGAATTGCCCCAAAAAAGTCTGTATTAGTTGGAACGATCTGGGATTTTTGCTTCACTAAAGCTGTGCTGTAATTGCCCGGTTGAAATTGACGCTAGGAAGAAACTTTTTTGTTAGGACTACTGATACTACTCCCAAGATTCTCGTTGTGGATGCTTTCGGTCAATTCTAAAATCTAAAATCTAAAATCTAAAATCTAAAATCGAGTGACGCAGCCATCCGCAATCTAGTTCATCGTTTTTTAAATCAGAAATATCAAGTTGATTCGGCACCAGATGGCGAGACGGCTTTAGAATTGTTTGAGAAATTAAAGCCACTGCTAGTAGTTCTTGATTGGAATTTGCCGGATACTACAGGCTATCACCTCTGCCAGGAAATGCAGCGCCGTACTAATGTTTTTGTGATTATGCTAAGCAGCCGCACAGACGAAGCTGATAAACTTAAAGTCCTGTCTGCAGGTGCTGATGACTATATCTGCAAACCCTTTGGTTTGGCGGAGTTGGCAATTCGTATAGAAGTTGTGTTGAGACGGATGAGGCCTGTCACTTCATCACGTATTGTATTCGATCAATTCGCGATCGATTCAGCGCGTCGGGAAGCAACACTCAACGATCGCATTATCAAGTTAACAGCCTTGGAATTTAAGATATTGTATTTTTTGGCAAGTCATTCCAATCAATCTTGGAGTCGCCAACAGCTAATCGAAAAAATCTGGGGGTGGAACTGCGACGACACAGGAGAAGAGAAAGTTGTTAGCGTGCATATCGGCCAGATTCGCAAGAAAATGATTCAAGTTGATGCTAATGCGTCGCAGTTGATTAAAACTATTCGGGGTTACGGTTACAGGTTCGATCCGCCGAATCGCACGGCAATGGCAATTTCCTAAGCTCATCGGCATTAACCACCTTATTTGGTGAAAAACCTATTTTCCCACGTGCCGTCGGGCAGCCAGATGCCTCCTAGAGAACGAACGCGATCGGGTAACATGAAGTAAGCCCAAGCCGTGCCTAAAGGTTTGAGGTGTCGATCGAAGATTTCAATTTCCTGCCGCTGATATTCGTTTTGTGTCGGTTCCCGCAGCGGATGATAGTCTTCCAATCGGTCTAAATCGTCCAAAATAGCCGAGGAAGCGAAACAGAGGAGAAAACCGCAGACTGTGCCATCTCCGGCCATCATCGCAGGATAGCCGATCGGCAGCGCAAAAAGTTGACCGCGGGCGATCGCGGGGTAAGCATTCACAACTTTTCCTTCGCAGTAGCGGAGGTAGTTGCACTCCCCCGGTTTGAGTGTGCCGTAGACAAAGACTTTCATCGGGTAGGGCCTAACCGCTAGTTTTTGCTAACATAGATGGCTAAGCTAATAGTTTAAGTCTCGCGGGCGATCGCGACTGCAATCTTGATAAATTTCGTTGTTTACCCTTTCTTATAATTCATGACTCTAGCAGTTAGTTTTATTGCTTTTGGACTTCGGCCTTTGTACTTGAGCTCTTTTTTGCCGTTCCTGCCCCTTGACAGCTTGTTTTCGACTCAAGGGATTATGGTGATGCTGCTGGCGGCCTATGCGGGGGCGATGTGGATGTTTCTCACCAGTGCTCCGAAGGTACACACGGTGATGGTATCGGATCTCGGACAAGCGAGGGAGTTCTATGAAGGTATGCTAAACCTGCCCGTAGCAGAAGTGCCGCTGCACTACTACTACAATTACGAGCAAACTTTGGGGACAACTGGTATTGATCCGCTGTATTTGTCGCCGAATGTCGGGAGGGCAACGACATCTCAAACAATGGGGAGTCCCGATGGTTTGTGGTATCAGTTGATGAAAAATACCCAACTGCACATTATTAGCGGGGCCGGTGCAGGGGAAAAAAATCGCCCGCGTCACGTTTGTTTCGATCGCGATTGTTTGGATCAGCTATTGATGAGGGTACAAACTCGCGGCATTAGTTATAAAATTCGCCGGGAAAAGCCGCTGAATTTTTTGGTCAAGGATTACGATGGTCGCGTGATTGAAATGGCTGAGGTTAGTAATTAAGTAGGTCGTTCTAATTAAAAGTAAAACGATCTCGCGCGCTACCCCCGGCTTCTTTTGTTGGGTAATATCATTCCGGCGGTGCCGGAATGATATTAGTCGCGAACACGGCTCATCTCCAGACAGATAGTCGCTCAATCAAAAAATGATAAGAATAGTTGAGATTTTTGAAATATCACTATATTTTGATTAAACTACCTTGATTGGTTTCCGGAGATTTTTGTATATTCCCAGAATAATCAGTAATAGTCTTGTTAACTAAAACCGGGAGATAAGTAGAAATGACCGAAGTTGAAGCCATTGTAGCAAGTTTGTGGGAGCTGGATGATGATGTATTGGAAGCTCAACTCGGCTCTCGCGTACAAGCCATAGGGGATGATGTTGCTGGACGTGGAGCAAGAGGGGTAGACCCAGCATCGTTGGAATCTATTGATGTGAACTTTGCGGCTAGAGCAGCGATCGATCCAAGATTTTTAGATGCTGGTCGGCAGCTTGTCGATCGCGTAAACCCGTTAGTTTACGAACTTATGTGCAAACCCCTCGGAGACGATGCAGAGACTCGGAAGATTTTAGATGAAACAATAAATCAGAACTATACCACAGCGGCTGGGATGTTGGCTCCTGTTTTAGTCAGTGGAGTTGGGTTAGCTCCTGCTGTGGCGACTCTTGTTGCAACTCTAATCATTAAAAAAGTTTCCAAATACCTGGCTACTGGAATTTGCGAGACTTGGGAGAAAAGCTTGGTAAAACCTGCAATCTGAGCTACAAACTTGAATTAGCAACAGAAATTATAGGGTAAGGCGATAATCGATTCTATAATCGTCGCAGAGATGGCGATCGCACTATTTGTTTACTTTTATTCCCTAATTTAATAAAAGTAAATAAAAGGCAACAAAAATTTAATATGGTTGGGGAATATCCTGGAACGTCTAAAGTATAATGAGAAAAAAAAGAATTGAGTCAATTTTAAAACCTTCTCTGTCATCTCCTTGTGTTCTTGGTTTTATAATATTGCCCCGAATAGTTGGTTGTCACCTTGATTAATCAGAGGTAGTTCACAATGATAAAGGTTAGCGGCTTACCAGTTAATGTCACCAAATCCGATTTGGACGAGCTTTTTTCACCCTACGGTACAATTCAAATAACGAAAAATTCTGTTCTCATAAAAATCGAAAAGACTGAAAGTATTGCACATCTAGAACTCGACAAAAACGAACAACTTGCTATTCAAGAACTAAATAACACAAAATGGCGTGACTATATCCTTTATCTCGATCCAATCAGAGAAGATGAACTTGAGATCGGTCAGCCTGGAGGAGTCGGAACCACAACCAAGAAGTTCCGTTTAATGGAGAAAAAGCCACAAGGAAGTCACTCAGAGGCCTTAAGCGATCCTCTAAAAGACGACGATCCTAGAGGAGGCGGAAACCCCAATCGAGTAAAATCGCCGCCTAAAAAAGGTGAAAACCCCAACCAAGGAGTCGGAAACTAAAATAAATAGTGGGGAGAATCCAACACATACAGCAAATTGTTCTTTTATGAAGTACCGCCCAGAAACCGGGTTTCTTCAGGTTTCTTGCCCACAAACTTGTTTTTTTTAAGAAACCCGGTTTTGCGTACCTACAAACCCAGCAAAATTACTGTATTTTTACATACATAAACGGGAGTTAACTTAATAGTTAACTTGCAAAACTGAGCTCAATTACATAATTCTTTTAATTTTTTTGGTTGAGTTTGCAAGTAATTGTGGATATGGTTGCATCCTTTCTTTAACAACCCCTGAAAACTCATATCTGACACATTCCATAGCAAAACAACTCGATCTGCCCCGGCAGAGGCTAACCATTTGCTATCGGGACTGAAATTCACCGCATACACCCCCGCAGTATGTCCACTCAGGGAGGTGATTAACGTTCCATCCGGTTGCCAAAGCTTTATTGTCCCATCCATACTCGCAGAGGCGATCTTTTTTCCATCAGGACTAAAGCTGGCATCAAGCACCTGAGCAGTGTGTCCGCTGAGTGTGGTGATTAACCTTCCATCTCGGTGCCAAAGTTTGATTGTCTGGTCATCACTAGCCGTAACGATTTTTGTTCCATCAGGACTAAAACTAACAGACCGAATTTCACTGGTATGTCCTGTGATGGTTTTGAGTTCTTGTCCCCCCAAACTCCATAACTTTACCGTTGTGTCATCACCAGCAGTAGCCATTGTTTGTCCATCAGGACTAAAAGCCACACTCAACACTCTATTCTTGTGTCCTCTTAGGGTGCTCAGTTCTTTACCTTCCAAACTCCAAAGTTTCGCGGTTCGATCAGCACTGGCAGAGGCAATTGTCTGTCCGTCATGACTGAAGTTAACAGATATGACCCTATCACTATGCCCTTTCAGTGTTCTTTGGATTAGTCCATCTACTCCCCAAATCTTGATTTTGTTGTCATCGCTGCCACTAGCAATCGTGTTTCCATCAGGACTAAAGCTAACGGCGTTCACCTTACTGTTGTGTCCTTTCAGAGTCAAAAGTAGCTTACCTTCTCGATTCGAGATCCTCACTGTTCCATCAGAGCTTGCACTGGCAATCCGTTTACCATCTGGGCTAAATTTAACCGAATGTACGTCTTTCTGATGTCCAAACAAAACAGTTAACCACTTTCGATCGAGCTGCCAAAGCTTCGTGATGTTATCGTGACCTACAGTTGCCAGCGTCTGTCCATCTGGACTAAAAGTAACACAGGAAATGGGCCCGTTATGACCTACCCAAGTATCCAGTAATCTGCCATCTTGTGCCCGTAGTCTTACGGTTCCATCTTTAGTGCCAGAAGCAATGGTTTGTCCATCTCGACTGACACTCACGCTCCATACCTCCTCTCCAGGATGTAGAAGAGTCTTTAAAGGTTGCCCCTCTCGACTCCATATTTTGACTGTTCCATCTAGGCTACCAGTGGCAAAAAACTGACCATCACTACTGAAATCTGCACTTGTAACAAGATCAGAATGCTTGTCGAGAGTTTTTAGTAGTGTCTTGCCATCCTGGCTCCACAGTTTTACGGTTTTATCATCACTGACTGTGATAATCCGATCGCCTTGAGGACTAAAACCCACTTGCCTTACCAAGTCTTGATGTCCTTTAAGGGTATTAATCAATTTACCGTCCAGCCGCCAGAGTTTTACGGTTTTATCACGACTGGCAGTAGCGATTGTTTTTCCATCTGGACTAAAACTGATACTCATCACCGGATAATTATTATGAGCATGAATAACCAGTATCAGGTTGCCGTTGCTGTCCCAAAGTCTGACTGTTCCATCTCGACTGCCGGAAGCAATCATCTTCCCATCAGGGCTAAAACTGACGCTCATCACCGCGTCTGTATGTCCTGACAAAGTTTTGACTACTGGACTTCCATCCCGTCGCCACAACTTAACTGTGCGATCGTAGCTAGCTGTAGCAAACATTTGACCATCCGGGCTAAAACTAACATTCCTAACAGCATCAAGATGCCCTTGCAAGCGGTTTTCCTCCCTTACCCAGCTCACAGATTCCGCCAAAGCTGTGAGAACATTAGTCTGGAGTTTTTGGTCTGTGCTGCCCCAAGGTAATTGTTGCAAACTCTTAGTAGCTGTCAGTACATCAATCAGGGCATCAAAAGAATTTTTATTCGCCGCGAAATTAGCTTTTGAAGATTGTGTCAAAGCCTTAATTAGTCCTATTTCTGCTTGTCTCCACTGATATCCAGCAAAAACTGCAAATCCACTTAGAGCGAGAATGACTCCAGTCACAGTGGCAACCAAACTACGCTGACTGTTTCGCCTTTTTTGCAAACTGTACTGCACAAACTCAGTTTCTACCTGGTTTAACCAATTATTATCAGGGGAGTTGAGTACCTCCTTATTCAATACATCCAAATAGGGATTAGCATTCCAAAGAAACTTTGCCTGTTGCCCAGCGTTCCACTCTAAAGCGGATGGAGTTAAACGCCTTTGCAGTGCTAAATCTTTCTCCTCTTTTACCCAATTCAGCAGCTTTTGCCAAGCCCGCACCAAAGCATCATGGGCTGGTTCCACGTAGGGATTTCCCTCTGCATCTTGCCCTTTCACTAACAACCTGGCTGTGCTAAAACGCTCAATTACTTTCTTAACTAAACTATTTTTATCTGGCGGATATTCCAATTCCGATAACGGGACTTGTCTGCGCGCTAATTCACCCCCAGCCAGGCCTACCATCCGCAGCATTACATGACGGATAACTTGGCTATAAGCTGGATTTTCTTGAACTAGCGCCTGATATTCCTCATCAGCTCTTTGAGTTAGTGATTGGATGACTCCTCCCAAAGCTTGATAATCTTCTTGAGTCAGCGCCCGGTCAATTGTTATTCCTCGATTTTGTGCATCCCGTTGTCGCTTTAAATACTTTAGATAAAGTTCCCTCAACGCGAAAGAAAGCAGTGGCAATGCTCCCGGCATATCTGCCACTTCATTAATTAATTGTTCTACTAAATCGTGGGGTTTAAAATACATTACCCGTGCTTCAGCGGGTTTCTCAATCGCTTCCCGTAGTTCCGCTCGTGTCATCGCTGGTACAATAAATCGTCCGTTGAGCCAACGCTTTTTAAGCTCAGTGTCAGTGTTTCCTACTTCTTTTTTAAGGACTGTGGGGAAACACTTTAAGCCAGCATCTCTGACTTGGGTTTCAAAGTCAGAACGTAGGCTTAACACTACTCGTAATTTATCCCGATGGGCATCAATTGCTGTAAGTATTTGTTGGAAAAATTCCGGGCGCTCATCCTGAGCTTGACAGAGTGTAATTATTTCTTCGCTTTTATCTATAAAGATTAATAAATGGGAATCGGGATGATTTTTAGCCCAAACCGCAATACTTTGACTCAGAGTTTTTTGTTGATTTTGTAATTCAATTTTGGGTAATTGGGCATCAATCAGCGCATTATTCAAGGCTTGAAAAGGTGTTGCTCCGGGGCGTATTGGTGATAGAATACACCATTTGTCGCTTTTTTGCTGTTTCAATTTGGGGATTAATCCGGCTTTTACCAAACTGGATTTACCACAACCCGAAGCACCCAAAACCACTGTTAGAGGATTAGTTTGGACAATATTTTGTAACTTTTCTATTAGTTCGTTTCTACCGAAAAACAGTTTGTTGTGTTCCTCTTCAAAGGGTAACAAGCCACGATAGGGATTTTTGGAAACATCCAATGGTGGTGCGGGCGGTAGATTCAGGGCGTGTCCTGGTGTCAGGAAAATGTACTCGCCTTTGTCGTGTTTGTTGAGGCAATGAATGCCAGGAGTTTGCCGGATGGCACGGGCTTCGGTGGCAACTTCAACCCGATCGCGCAAATACACATAGAGTTCAGATGCCGTAATTACACCATCCCCGGCTGGCTTACCGGGTTCGGCTGGCGGAAAGGCATCGGCTTTACCCTCAAGTGCTTCTATCAACGCAGAGGCAAAGGGTGAATGGCTTCCAATTTGTCCGCGATCGTCTTTCAAGTCAAAGGCATCCCATGCAGATTGATCGTAGGCAGCCGAAGTGAGGACTTGCCATGCGGGGTCTTGAATGAAGCGATCGTAGCGTTCTTTGTGGATCGTAACCAGTTCAACAGGAATCGCTTTGCGTAGGCTTGACCAGCGAAAAGCACCCGCAAAACAACAGTCGAGAATGCCTAAAAAGTGACTGCAGGGAAGCTGAAGCAAGGCTTTATTCACCTCTGACATCGGCAGGTAAGTGCTAACATTGCCCAACTTAGCGTTTTGAGGAATCAGATAGCCTTCAGGGCCATCCTCACCGTTGAGGGCAATCCCATGTCCCGCAAAGTAGAAGAGGAAGCGATCGCCCGCCTGAATTTGTTTCGGCAGTTCTATCTCTAATACCTGCCGAAGTTGGCTTCGGGTAGCTTCGCCATCCCGAAGCAGAGTAACGGTGTAATCATGCTCGGTTTCGAGAAGTTGGGCGATTTTTGTGGCGTCATTGACAGCAGTTTTGAGTGAAGAGATGCCGTTTTTGTAGTCATTAATACCAATAACCAGAGCATAGCTATTTGTGAATTGTGACATATAACCCATCCAAACGATTTGTAAGAGTTTGTAGGGGTTGACCCCCGTGCATTGGTGTCAACTTAAGCTTTTAGTCCGCCAGTCCTCCCGCTCACCCGGCAGCCCGCCAGGGAATGAATTCCCTGTCTAATACCGAAAGTCCTCTAAAAGAGGACTGAATCATTCATTAGTCCTCTTTTAGAGGACTTTCGCTTTGAGGCAGGGGTTTCAACCCCTGACGGACTATCGGTTTTACCTTAAGTTGACACCAATGACCCCCGTGCTACCCCAGGGCTGTTTCATTCTCAGCAAAAACATGAATTTTGTAGGGGTAGTGCCCCCGTGCCTACCCCCGACCTAGAGGATTCGATCGGCAGATCAGACCAAGAGGGCCGGCACGGGGAGTAGGGGTAGTGCTACCCCTACCGAGAATGAAACAGCCCTGCGTGCTACCCTCTGTCCTCTGGGGCGATTAGCTTACGCCATAGCTTCGCTTGACACAGGGGGATTGACCCCTTCTATAAAACATCTATCGTAGGATCGATATTTGAATCTCCTTCGTGGTCCATTCCTGACTCGGATCGAAAATCGGAACTGCTGCGCGAGTTGGGGGTCCATCATCAACATCAGCACCAACCGCAGTCAAAAGTATCCCAAGCGGATCGGGGTCGCGTTGGAGTCCTGCCTTTGATGCAATTTCTTCATCAAGTGAGGGCAACTCCAGCCAACGAAAATCATTCTGTCTGACAGTCGCAAAAACTTTCAAGGTTTCGGCTCCTTTGGAATATTTCACAGTATCCTGGAGATTGATCGCAAGCGGAATTAACATTTCTTGATTGGGATTGAATGGATAAAAAATCGCCTCTGGTATTTGGAGTTGAATGCGGGAAACCGCCCAGTTTGATTCGAGATCCAGCACAGCAACATTCAAAACTTGAGAGGAAGTATTCTTAATTCGCAAGAATGCGTACTCACCAGATTTAACAACTAAATTAGTTGGATCGGGAAACGGCTGCGGTTTTTTAGGCATCCCTGGTAGCCAGTTTGGTTGTGTGAGTAATTCCACTTCTAGCTGATTAGTCAACTCAGAAAATTGATTGCTCAACTCCTGAATTGCCTGATATTTTGCCAAATGTACCAGACGCTGTACTACCTGTTGCGGAGCCTCAGAATGCTCAATCTTCAGGGCAGGTAGCAGGTTTTTAATGGGCGTGCCAACGCAAATCTCATACTCACCGAGTTGATTAACCGCAACTAGATAATCTTCCTTTTGTTGTGCATCCGCCAGTTTCAACCAGCCATTTCCTGCCAGTGCTTCCTCGACTGCTGAGAGTGCATTATCTTGCTTGTCCTTAATAACTTGAGGCAGTTCATTGTCTTTCTCACCAACCTCTTTTTTGAAAAGGCGTACTCCCCGTACCAAATCGACAGGGGCTGACAGCATCACTGCTTGAGAACCTTGGTCAATCTTGTCCTGACGTAGCACTTCAATTACATCTGCCCAGGCATCAGAAGCACCAACTTTGGTAATTTCAACGATCGCCAATTGCTGATTTTTCTGGGTAAAATCTGTCGTGCCAAACGCATAGATTGCGAAACGATAACCTGGACTGAGACCGTTTGCCATCCCCGCATTCAGCCGAACTTGCTTGACGACTTTCTTCGGTTCTGAGTCTGCCTCTGTTACCTCTTCCTCAATTACCTCAAGCACGTTGACGGCATATTGTAAAGATCCGCGCTCAACTCCGAAGACAAAGCGATCGCTCTCGCCCACCAGCATTGGCCTCTGAGGAAACTTGCTTTGAATTTTCGCACTGACGCGATCGTGCAATGTTTTGTAGGTCAATCCTGAAGGGCTACTGGTTAACGTATCGATCATCCAGTACGTCAGCGCCCCATGTCGCTCCTTACCACTCACCGCATACTCGTAGGCATACTCGCTAGGACGACAGGCAGCTAGCAATACATAATCTCTAGGTTGAGGAAGCCACTGCCCGGGGGTAATACTTGCAGGAATTCCATCAGTCAGAGCGTGCCAGTTTGCGATCAACTCTTGTCGCTGGGCAACCAAGCTTTCAGAGTCTCGCAGTGCTGTGTCGGTTTCTCCGGGGCCTCGAATTGCAACATCGTCGCCTCTAGTTGCTTCTCCAGAGTGGCAGCTATCCAAGACAAGGGTGACAATCAACCCTTTGTCCGTCATCCGCTTCAACAGTGTCGCCAATTCCACATCCCGCAGGTAGCGCCCAGATTCGTTGCCAACATCTATTGGCACAATTCCCTCATCGAGTTGGTCATTCCCCTTCAATTCTGGATAGATGGTTGTCGTCCGTCCTCCATGTCCAGAATAGTGAATGTAAACCTGCTCTCCCGGCTGAGCTATTTCTGTAATGACATGAAACTTTGCCACAATATTTTCATAAGTTGGTTCCGGGTCTTTGGTCTCGATTGTTTGAGCGACTTCAGGATTCGGAGAAGTCAGCTTAAAAATCCGTTCGGATGGAACCTTCAGTGTCTCGGAGAGGTAGCTTGCTACAAGATTAATGTCACGCACGGCTCCTTTAAGACTCTTGTACAACCGATTGGGTAAGTAGTAGTCAATGCCAATTAATAATGCGTAAAAATTAAGTGTTCGATCGGGTTGGTCAGCCATTTTCACCTCATCACTCCAGCATCTGTATTTAACTCAGAGAGTTGGTGTATCGGCAGAGTTATAGAGCAGCAAGTTCAAGCTTTTCAGAAAACTCTGCCCATTCAGCAACTTATTCTTCAGCTCAAGATTTTGTTAATTCGATCGCGAAAATTTCAAGCCATTTGTTCGCGGGTTTTTGGTCCGACAATTCCGTCTGGCTTCAAACCCTTCTTCTGCTGAAATTCCTTGACGGCTTTATCTGTTGCTGGCCCAAATTCACCATCAGCTCCAACTACAATCCCAGCCTTTTTCAAACCCTCCTGAAGCTTGAGTACATCCGAACCTTCCATTCGGGGGATCGCCAAGCGCAAGGTTCTGGGTTTGCCATCCCACGGCGCTTTAGAAAACCCTGGAGCAGGAGAGAGATTAAGTGCATTCTCGGTTTGAGGACCAAAACCGCCATCCTCGCTAATCTTTGCATTAGGATTGTTCTGATTCCAAAGCTGCTGAAATGCGAGTATTGATTTGCTGCGAAGATCGATCGTGCCGCCACCTTGGTAGTCGAAGTGAGGTGGATCGCCCGGTAATGGATACCAGCCATACCGCATCAAATAAACTTCCCAGCCTCTTGCATCTTCAATGTCGATCGCTAACCCAGTTTGGTGGTTGCTGGCTCCCGGTGGAGCTACAGGATTAGAGTTGTTGAAGCGATCGTTATACAGTAGCATTTGCTGAGCGATCGTGCGGTAGGCAGAGTTCACCTGCATAGTTTGACCTCGATCTTGAATCGCTCTCTGGAGTGCCTGTTTTGCAGGGGCTTGTACATAGGGAAAGGCTGCATCCAGCAAGTCTACATTGAGGTCATCAAAACTGACAAAGGCATCTGGCACAATTAGTTGGAGTTGATATATTAACTGCTGAGATAAGCCATTTACCACCGCAGTCGAAGACATGGGTGCATCTTTGAGCAATCCGGGAAAACTGCCTTTAATTTCCAACATATCCCGTTCGACAAATTCTTCACAAGCCTCGACAATTACAGGTTGATTAAAGAGAAGATCGCTTGAGTCAGTCATGGTTTTCTCCTATGGGTTTGAATTTGGTTACACAATCGATGTTATAGTCCCAATTCTTTTCGTGTTTGGGCACCTACAACACCATCCGCAGTTAGCCCTTTCTGCTGCTGAAACTGCCGCACTGCCTTGTCAGTATCATTGCCAAAGAATCCATCAGGTTCGAGATTAATTCCTGCTGTTTTCAAAGCTTCTTGCACTTGACGAACATCCTCACCTTGCATCATGGGTTCGGTGAGTTTCAAAGTGCGAGGTGCTTCTGAGATTGTTTCACCTGTTACTTCTTCGCCTGTTCCTTCATAGGTTAAGAATGACTGCCAGGGTTTTCCCAAAAACAGCGATCGTTCAGCCAATCGTCGGCGTGTCAGCCCTAGCCAGGGTTCACCATTTACCTTATTCCAGCGAGGAAACTGATTAGCAGCTCCTTGATAATTTCCCTCGTTCAAAAGCCTCAGAAGAGTTGAATCTCCAAAACCTCCTGGCCCCACGTTGAAGCAGAAACAAACCAGTGCAGAAAACTGATTGTCATTGAGCTGAACTTCAACCGCATCCTCAACAAAGGATTCAAATTTTTCTAAATCTTTGCTCAGCAATTCTTCTGCTTGCGTTTGGCTAATCGTCAGGCCTGGAAAAACATCGTTGCCAGTGTGTCCGTAACCAATTGTCCAAACTCCACCGCCGTCATCATAAGCAGTTAGCTTACATCCTTCAAAGGCAGTCAGAAGCTTCAAGCCTTCTCCATTGATTTGCTTTGAACCTCTGCGTTCTGCCACATCAGGCGGTTGTTCGTCTGGAGGATGAATGTTGTATGTTTTAGCCACGCTGAACTTTAAAGCATCGATTAATGCTTTTACTTGTCCATTGGTCTCGGTGACTTTAACGGCTAGGTCGTCTTTTATTTCGTACACGCGACCATCGCCGAAGATTTCAAGTGATCTTCTTGGCATTTTAGTTTTTCCTTTGGAAAAGGTAGATGAACTCGAAGGACGCATCCTGAAGATCCCGATCGCCAAACTTTTGCCTGCCTCTGACAACGTGTGAAAAGAGTTGATCAATTCATACTTGTTATCCAAAGTCTTTGTTCGACCAGTGATTTCACTAATTACGTCTGTCCCAAAGTAAATTCCGGGATTTTCTTGAACTTTTACAAAAGTTTATTTTTGCCGATCGAGAACGGTGTGGTGCTTGTTCTCTTTACCGATCGCGATCGCCCAATTCCACCACTATCAAATTACACTTATGAGTCCTGGACGTATCAACTAATCAACGAGCATAGTTGAAACCCACATTCAGCAGCCGCAACGGGCCGCGTACAGTACCCCGTGCGGATAGAAGTGAATCAGGAGAAACAGTAGTTAGTAATAATATTCAATAATGTGTATCAGTAAGTATAACCCTGTTGGGAATGGGGCCCGAAACAGCTCTCGATTCCACTCCCCGTCAACGGTTTTGACCCAATGAGTCAGAAGAGTGGGTTTGCGGCTGTGGGAGTGGGGGCGTCAGCTTAGGAATGAGAATTAAATAACTTCCACAAGTTTGTGGGATGGGCGTCCCGCCCGTCCTTTTTGGACGGGCGGGACGCCCATCCCACAATAACAATTAAAAGTGTAAGTTATTTAATTCGCGATCCTTAGTCGTGACGATGCGAGAAACGCTTTAGTTTTGTAGAATTTAGCAGCAGGGCGGACAGTCACAGCCGCCGCCCCTGCGGAAACCCGGTTTTGGTGGATTAATTAATCTTAGATTCAACGCTAGATTTTTCCGATGTCGCCACTGCTTTAATCTCTGAAATCGCTTTCCGGCTGAAAATTTGGAAGTAAAGAGAAACAAAAAACTCTTTGACTGGAAAAATGATAAAAGTCAAAGGATTAATTGTGACGATGATATTGCGGGCATCCGCTTTAGCTTGTTTGACAACTTGCTGCGCTACCCAATCTGGAGACATGATGCCGATCGGGTTTAAGTTGCTTTTAAACGGCCCTAAAATCAGTTTGCGAACGATGCAGGGTGCGTCTAGCCGGCGCAGGGTGACTAAATCTCCCAGGGCGCGCTTGCTGAGTTCGTAGAGGGGACTGACAGCGGGAATTACTTCTGCCTCGGAAGTGTTGATCCAGACTTCTTTGCAAGCGATGTTTTCGTTAGTGCGGACTGTTAAGAAAAAGAGTTCCATCAGCCGCCACGCGGAAAAAGTGTTAATTTCGTATGAGTTTGCGATCGCCTCTCCTGTTCTTTCTCGCTGTACGTTAATCCCGTGATTGATGACGAGAATATCGATTTTTTCTAACAATAGGGCTAAGTCTGCCTCTTGGCCAGCTTGCCAAGTTACGGTTTTTACAGGTAAATTTTCGCCGTCTACATCCAAAGTAATTTCCTCATTTCCAGAGGAGAGGGCGATCACTTTTGCACCAGCTTTGTGCAGGTGTTTGAGTAGCAAACGCCCTAAAGTTCCAGATGCACCGGTGACGGCTACAGTTTTGCCTTTGAGAGAAAGTGCTGTACCCATAAGTTTATCTATTAAGGTGAAAGTACCGCAATAGTAAGCATTTTGATTGTCGAAGTGATGCCGCCAGTGATAAGGTTTATTAACTAACCACTTGCCAGGGGGAGTCAGGAAGTCTCCCGGTTGGTGGGTGATGTCGGTTAATTCGTCTGCGCCTTTGATGCCGCACGCGCGGGCGATCGCGCTCAACAAAAAGCCTAAAGTATAAATACAACCCGCTGCTGCGCCCCAGTGATATTCCGGTAGCCCAAAATAAGCTACAACCCACAGCAACAAGCCCAAAACCATCATCGCCGCACCTTCGGGCACGTCGTGACGCCAGTGTGCTTGCTTGTAAATTGTCTCGCTGACGGGGGTCAAATTCGGGCGGAAAACGCGGTGATGCCAAGTGTGCAGCTTTTGCAGGGGTGCCCAATAATGGGATACGACGTGATAAAAGTCTCGTATTATTTCTGCCCAGCAGACAGAAGCTATTGCCACAGCGCCGACTATCCAGTAATTTACCATGCTCGCATTAGTTTGAAATTTGAGATATTAGAGATTGTCTGTTTTGAAAGATAACTCAAAATGGCTTTTATTGCTAGTCTGGAAGTTGACTCAGGCGTTTTAAAATCTGCAAAACGCGGTACAATTCATTGCCGGGATTGGAAATAACAAATTCTGCCGATCGGGCATACTGGGGATTTTCCCCTCTGACTAACTTCACAAAAGAGAAGTTAGCACCTGTAGAAATCATGCCAAAAGTAGGAGTTTCAGGATTGGGATCTGCCAGCATATATGTCAGGAGTTGTGCGAGTGCTTCGTCAGTTGAAAACGAAAGTTGTTTGGATTCAATTACTGTCACCCACAAGTTTGCTTTCATAATTAGGATATCTATTCTGCCTTCGATGATTCTGCCTTCGTCTTCCTCTTGAATGGCGATCGACTTTTCGGCTTTGACTTGAAAAGGAGACTCATACAGACCGGCAATAAACAAAATGGGGCTGATAATTGTTAGCTTGACGGCATTTTCCAATACCGGCGGAGAGTCTACCAAGTTGAAGTATATGTCTTGGACGCGATCGAGCAATTGTTTTTCTGAGTCGGTTACTTCGGGTAAGTTTTCTTGCCATTCTCGGAAAAATTCGCTGTTGCGAACTCGCTGCAAGCCAAAGTTATCGATTAGATAGCGGAGGTTGATGTCTCTTGCTTGTAGTTTTTGCAGCATAATTTGCACCATAATTGACTATTTTAAGCTAGTTGACTCAGGCGTTTGAATATCTGCAAAACGCTGTACAGTTCGTTATCGCGTCTGCGAAGTGAAAATTGCTCCGACAAAGCATAACGTGGAGTTTCTCCTCTGACTAACTTGACAAAAATAAAGTTACCACCAGTAGTAATCATGCCAAACGTAGGCTTTTCTGGATGAGGACTAGCCCACATATAAGCTAGGAGTTGTCCCATCCCTTCCTCAATCGAAAAAGCTGCTTTTTTGGATTCAATTACCATTACCCAAAACTGGTCTTTTAAGAGTAATATATCAAGTCTGCCTTCGAGGATGACGCCATCGTCTTCCTCTTGAATTTGAATGGATTTTTCAGCTTTTACCTGAAAAGGAGATAGGTAAAAGCCGGCAATAAACAACAGCGGTCCTACTACTGACAGCTTAACTACATTTTCTAGTAAGGGTGGATATGTAAGTAAATTGATAAATCCGGCTTTCAGCCTGTCTAGCAATTGTTTTTCTAACTCGGTGATTTCGGGCAAATTATCTTGAAATTCTCGAAGAAATTGCTCGTCTTCCGCTAGCTGAAGACCGAAGTTGTCTATTAAGTAACGGATGTTTATATCTTTGGCTGCGAGTATTTGTGTCATGGTTTTATTTTTATATAACGATAGTCCTATTATACTGCGATTTTTCTGCATTTTGATATTTTTACAGGTAAGTTTTCACATTTTATAAATTGTATACCGTGCAATTTATTTAGGTTCCAGGTCAGCAATTCGCTGTTTTTGTCCAGCTTGCATTTGCAACAATTGCGGCACGGTTACAAAACGATATCCCTGCTGTTTGAGTTTGGGAATAATTGCAGATAGCGCCTCGACTGTTTGCTGGCGATTGCCGCCGCCGTCGTGCAACAACACGATCGCCCCCGTTGAAGCTTGGGATAGCACGCTACGGGCGATCGCAGGGGCCGGAGGTTGCAGAAAGTCTTTAGGGTCGATCGACCACATCACCACTACATAATTCTTCTTTTGAGCGTAATTTGCCAAACCGTTATTTAAGCGGCCGCCGGGAGGGCGAAACAAGAAACTTTTTGCCCCAGTCGATCGATAAATATGAACACCAGTATTATCTATTTCATCCGATGCTGTTTTTTCGGTAACATTGTGAGAATAGTGATGCCAAGTATGATTGCCGATCGCATTTCCCGCTTGCACAACTCTTTTCGCAATTTCTGGATACTCCCGCAAATTTGCACCCAAACAGAAAAATGTACCCACAACTTGATGTTTGTGCAAAACTTCTAATATTTTCAAAGTTTCAGGCGAAGGGCCATCGTCAAATGTCAGGGCGATAACTTTTGAGTTGTTAATACTGGCTTTATAAACAATTTGGCTGCGAAATTGCGCGGGCGGTGCGAAGACTAAAGGTTGTTGGGAAGGTTTGGGAGAGGGATTTGCGGGGGGAGAAGGGGGTGTTTTGAGTTTTGGGGGTTTCAGGAGGTTTGGAGGCGGATTTTCAACGGGTGCGATCGGTATTAGCGGATTTGAATTAGCGGTTTTTCGGTTTTCCCACAACAGGGAAATTGTGAGGCTCAATCCGATAAGTAGAACGGTTTTAATTACCCATGTTTTATTAATTTTGGGACTCATCAAATAGAGGATTTATTTTGAACAATCTCATTATGCCTGATTGTTCAGCTACGTTGAAAATTTGGTAAATTAATTTTTTTTGCCAAAGGTCGATCGCACTCAATCAATACTGAGGCAAAAACCGGGTTTTTTTAGGCAAATCAATCGTGGTTCGCCGCCGATTCCGATAGAAAAACCCGGTTTATTGATCCAAAATCTACGCTTTTAGTCTCCCCAACCATAAAACTAGATGATGACACCCTCTGCGGCCAGAAATATATCTACAATCTGCAAGTTTGCCGTGCCCTTTCATCCTCCGGTTCTTGCCACCCAAAAGCAAAATGACTCACCGCATTAATTTGCGGCGTTGCAGAGCGAATTGCCTGCATTTGAATCTCCAAAGACGGCCGATTTTTGAGAGGTTTTCCCCAATCTCCAGCAATGGCAGGAATAATTTTTGCTCCCGCAGGCGCTAAACTCACTGTTCGCTGCACCTGCGGCACAATGCAGCTTACATCCCCGCAATTTCCGTAAGACATGGCGTGGAATTCCATTGCAGCCGGAAAGGTGTCCCAAGGCTGCAATCTCGAATCATATCCCCCTTGATTTATCGCTTGATTTGCAGTGGGAAAAAACACTGCTCCTACAGGAATTCCCATCCTTTGAGCTGGTTGAATTGCTATTCCCAAAAAATCTAAAATCCCTTGGACTGCGTGAGCAACGCTCAGTTTCCACAGGTCTTTTTGCAGAGTGCCGGTATCGGGAAGCGGCGGTGTCGGTTTTGGTGTGGGAGTTGCAGGGTTGGGCTTGTTAGTGGCGGAAGTTGTTGAGGCCGATCTTAATGCGGCATTCTGGCTTCTAGAAGGTGGAGTTGCTACTGATATTGGCTGCGGAATTCGGCCCTGCCAAAGAGGTTCTCGCTCAGTTGGATACTGTTTGACTACTGCTTGAACGTCATTAGGATTGATAAATCCTTTAGCCAAATACCGCTGAATTAAATCTCGCCCTTGCTGGTTGCTAGCCCGCTGTAAAAGAACTTGCTGCGATGCTGGGCCGTAAATCCACAAGTCTTGAACTTTGGTAGCAACTGAAGCTGGTCCGATGCCCCGTAGATAGCGAATGTAGTCGAATAACATTCCTTGCGGCTTGCGCTTGACTATTTGATTTACTAACAAAGTATAGTCTTGCCGTGCTTGTGGGTTGTACGGATCGATAAAGGCTTGATTGCCCGGAACTTCTCCGAAGTCCTCGTTAATTGCTGCCTCTTCGCTTACTGTTAAACTTGTCTGATTTTTACCGTTGATAGCGAGGGTTTGCTGTCTGTCTGGACGCTGAGAATAGCTATAGCCAAAGTTCATGGTAAATAACCAGGCGTATACTTTTAAACCTCGCTGTTTGCCTTTGGCGATCGCCTTTTCTAACAAGTCGTATTTCTCGTAACCGCGATTTCTCACAACAGAAGGCCAAGCCGTAGGATTGTCGGCGGCTGGGAGCAGCACTTGACCATCGTAAAACACTTCGACATAGACTTGGTTGTAGCCTTTATTCACAACTTTGTCTAATACTCGATCGAGTTCTCCGGGTCTGACATCGCAGGGATACAAACGCAGCCAAACTGCTTGGGTTTCGGGCCAAGTTTTTTTGCGGCATTCTGCTATTTCCCGCGCGTGTTTGTTCAAAACAGCAAAATATGCTTGCTGAGATTCCCGTTTTCCCGACAGCGCGGCGCGGCGCAAGTCTTCTTTTTGATTGACCTGTTCTTGGGATAATTGGCAATAGGCTGATGTTTGGGCAAAAGCTGGTTGATTTCCGATAAACGGCCAAACAAGCTGGCTGATGAAGCTACTGGTTAAAACAGCAGTTACCGCACTTAAAAAGCGTCGCTGGTGTTGAAAATTCGCGATGCGAGTTGGTGCAATTTTCATGGGAGAGTTGGAGGGGGTTTTCTGGTTTAAATTGGGTGGCGATCGCATTTTTGCGATCGCGCTCAACAAGCAGCTACAAATTTTCTACTTTTTTCTGTTGACCTAGTTATGGCACAAGTCGATCGCACAATGCAAATTCTATCTGGAGGCTATTTAAATTCAATAAGGGCGATCGGGTAAGATAAGACTCCGCGATTAAACGGTTTTGCAGTATTTTTTCCCTAAATGCTGCATAAAAAAGCGCCTGGATACAGTGGGCGCTAAAAGCAGTTGATATTTCTACTAAAAATTGTTAACACTCAAATATCAAGGATGCAAGATGAATTATTAAAATTTATCCTCGATCCTAAATTTTGAGATTAAGCTCCTCTGTTAAGAGCAGCTTCAATCTGCTGAAATTCTGACTCAAGACGCTTTTTCAATTTTTCAGGAACGGGACGGTTTGGATAGGAACTGTAATGTCCTGCCAAAGAGTTTAATGCCGTCCGCATTGTCGTGAAAGAGGCCAGCTTGGTAAGAGCGGGATCGCGGCGGTATTCAGCAAAAAAATCGTTGATACTTGTGCGAGCCTGGGCTTGAGCGGCTGCTTTTTCCGGCGTGCCCTCTGGCAAAGTGAGCGCTGTTCTCAAGCTCTTCACTAATGCTAATGTGTCTTGGCCATAATCTCCACTCAGAGTGGCGGGAACATTGGTACAGCCCGCTACGCCGATGACAACAACTAATACCAGGGCTAACAGACGGGAAATGTAATGCTTCATAAGGTGTAGAAAAATGGAAGCGAAAGCGGTAATCAAAATTAACCTTTATCCTATCTCGAATTGAGCTAATAATGCCACTTTCTACAATTTTTGGGTCTAAATACCATGAAACAGAAAATTTGTCAATCTAAAATCTAAAATCTAAAATCTAAAATCGATTGATTTGTCCAGCAACGACGGAGAGAATTTGGGTTTGTCGCAGCCACTGAGCATCAAAAGCGCCTAGGTGAGTTGTAGTAATCAGAGTTTGAAATCGTTCTTGAATTGTTTCTAAAAGTTGATTTTGGCGGCTCAGATCGAGTTCTGCAAGTACGTCGTCGAGCAAGAGTAAAGGCGCTTCGCCGACGACTTCTTCAATAAGCTGCAATTCGGCTAATTTTAATGCTAATACCAGAGTTCGCTGCTGACCTTGGGATGCGTATTGACGAGCTGGGGTATTGTTAATGGTAAATGTAATGTCGTCGCGGTGGGGGCCGACTAAAGTGGTTCCTTGAAACTGTTCGGCGATCGCCCTTTTTTGAATTTTCTCTAAAAATGCTTGCCGCACTCCTTCGAGATTGTCTTTAGCGATAAATTCTGAACTTACTTCAATATTAGCATCGTATTTTACATCTAAAACTTCTGCTGAACCGCTAATTGAACGGTGCCAATTTCGAGCTAAAGGCATCAAACGCTCCAAAATTCGATCGCGCCTGCGGATGACGCGAGCGCCCGCTGTCGCCAACTGCGCGTCCCACAAAGCTAATTCCGAACTGGGAATTGGGAATTGGGAATGGGGAATTGGGAATTGGGAATGGGGGATGGGTAAGTCTTCTGTATTCTCCGGTTCGGGACTTTCGGGTGCAATAAATCGCATTTTGTCAAAACCTTCGGAAAATTCCGCTTTCCTGATTTCTTTAGAACGTTTCAACAGAGCGTTTCGCTGGCGCAAAATTTGGTTGTACTGCTGCAAAATGTGAGCGTAAATCGGTTCTAACTGGATGACTAGGCGATCGATCCAATTGCGCCTTCCTTCGGGCCCGCCGCGCACTAAGTCCAAATCCAAACAAGAAAATTGCACTACATTTAAGACGCTCAAAAAGTCTAAATGGCGGCGCAGCGGTTCACCGTTGAGCTTCAGTGTCCGACGCGCCCCAGAGCGAAGAGTTAAAGCTAAGTCGATCGCTCCGGTTTGACGTTCGAGTGTAGCATCAATTTGCCCGATCGGCTTTGAGTCGAGTATTAAATCGCGATCGCGCCCTACCCTGTGGCTTTTTAATGTAGAAAGCAACTCTACCGCTTCTAACAAGTTAGATTTTCCTTGAGCGTTATTTCCTACTAAAATAGTTTTGGGAGCGTCAAACGCTACCTTTTGATCGAAGTAGTTCCGAAACTGCCGTAGGTGCAGCGTTTTTAAATACATAATATAATGACTGTTGACTGTTGACTGTTGACTGTTCACGTGGGTTATTGATAATCACCCTGCCTGAAAAATCTTTGTTTTTATTTGTATTTTTAAAACATAGTTTTTTCAGTCCTCATAGCGAGGACTTTTGCTTTGAGGCAGGGGTTAAAAACCCCTGCGGGATATCTTGCGGATGTTGAGAAGAGCGCGGAATGAGAGCCATCTAACGAATAATGAAACATCGCTCACTATCCGTCAGCCGTTAACACTATTTCCTAGATTTGTTGTAAAAGCGCACAAACAGTTTTTCCATTTCAATCCAGACAAACATCAGAGCGCTGAAACCGAAGCAAACTAGCAACTCAAACCCCGTTAAATAATGAGTGCCGAAAAAGGCTCTCAGCGGCGGAACGTAAATCAGCATTAATTGCAGCATAGTAGTCACAATTACAGCCCCCCACACAAAAACATTAGTGAAGGGATTTAACTCGATAGTTAGCTGAGTGTTAGACCGAATTGCGATCGCGTGACCCATTTGTGCCAAACAAAGAGTTGTAAACACCATTGTTTTCCAAGCTTCGGGATCTCCAACATGGTTAGGGTTGGTGGTATATCCGTAAGCCCAGGACATCATTGCGATCGTCAAAATTGCAAAAATAATCCCGACCCGAATCATGTAAGAACCCAAACCCCGCGCAAAAATACTTTCTCGCGGACTGAAAGGAGGCCTTTTCATCACGTTCGGTTCCCCCGGTTCCACGGCCAAAGCCAAAGCGGGAACGCCGTCTGTTACTAAGTTCATCCACAAAATTTGCAGCGGCGTCAGCGGCACTCCTCCCAAACCCATTAAAGGTGCGGCCGCAATTGTCAAAACTTCGCCGATGTTGCTGCCCAAAATGTACTTAATAAAGCGGCGAATATTGCTATAAACCACTCGCCCTTCTTCAGCGGCGGCGACAATAGTTGCGAAGTTGTCGTCGAGGAGCACCATATCGCTAGCTTCTTTGCTGACATCGGTGCCGGTAATCCCCATTGCGATGCCGATATCGGCTTGTTTCAAGGCGGGGGCGTCGTTAACGCCGTCGCCGGTCATTGCGACAAATTTGCCCCAACTTTGCAAAGCTTGGACAATCCGCAATTTGTGTTCTGGGGAGACGCGGGCGTAAACGCTAACCTGTTCGACTTGCTGTTTGAGTTCTTCTTGGCTGAGCTTTTCTAATTCTTGACCGGTGAGAACTCGATCGCCCTCTGTTGCAATACCTAAATCGTAGGCGATGGCTTTTGCTGTCAACTGGTGGTCTCCTGTAATCATCACCACCCGAATGCCAGCATTGCGGCACTTCACCACAGCTTCCCGCACTTCCGGCCGCGGGGCGTCCAGCATACTGACGAGTCCCAGCCAAATCATGTCTTGTTCGCTGGTTTCCTCAGAACCTTCGGGAGGCAGGTTTTCCCAGAGTTTGTACCCAAACCCGAGGACTCGCAAACCGCCGCTTGCCATGTTGTTGTTTTCGACGAGGATGCGATCGCGCATTTCCTGGGTTAAAGGTTGTACTCGATCGCCGACTATAATGCCTTTGCAGCGTTCCAAAGTCAACTCTGGAGAACCTTTGGTCAGCATCAAATAATTCGGCTGCTGTCCTTCCACTGCTGGAAATCCGGAATGTCCCGATCGGCCCGGCACTTCGCAAATCACGCTCATCCGCTTGCGTTCGGAAGAAAAAGGAAATTCCGCCGTCCGCGGCAGCAATTGAGACTGTTTTTCCTTATAAATGCCTGCTTTTCCCGCTACACAAAGCAGAGCTCCTTCTGTGGGGTCGCCTAAAATCTGCCATTCTTGCTGTTCTTGTTGCAATACTGCGTCGTTGCAAACTGCACAGGCAATTAATAAAGATTCGAGTTCTGGATATTCCTCTAAATTATTAATTTTGGCCGATGTCAGGCGATCGGTAAAATCTCCGATCGGTGCATAGCCGTCACCTGCGACGGCGACTGTGCAGTCGCCCGTCGAGACTAGCTGAACTACCATTTTATTTTGAGTCAGAGTACCTGTTTTGTCAGAACAAATAGTAGTTACCGAACCCAAAGTTTCTACTGCAGGCAGTTTGCGAATCAGGGCGTTTCGCTTCACCATCCGCCTAGTTCCGAGTGCCAGAGTGACTGTCACGACTGCTGCGAGTCCTTCGGGAACCACAGCCACAGCCATGCTTAGAGAAACTTCTAACAACTCTTCAAACCTGCTGGTATCGAACCCGATGCCGCCGTTTTGGAAGGTAATCATGCCGCCGATGACGACTATTGCGACTAAGGCTAGGGCACCGGAGACTAGAACATTTCCCAACTGGCTCATCCGCTGTTGCAGGGGAGTCGGTTCGGTTTCTACTGACTGAAGCATGGTGGCAATTTTGCCCAGTTCAGTTTTCATTCCGGTGTTGGTGACGATCGCCTTTGCTCGTCCCTGAACAACTTCTGTGCCCTGAAAAATCAGGTTGAGTCGATCGCCCAAGGAAGCATCTTCTGGAAGTTCTAGCTCTGCTTGCTTGGTAACTGCTAGAGCTTCTCCTGTCAAAGCTGATTCTCTGACTTGCAGATTTGATGTTTCGATCAAGCGTGCGTCTGCTGCTATTTTTACCCCAGCCTCTAACAGCATCACGTCTCCGGGTACGAGTTCCTTGGCTGCTATTTCCGAAGTTTTGCCGTCCCGCACGACTCTGACTAGGGGGGAAGCGAGGTTTTTGAGGGCTGCGAGGGCTTTTTCAGCACTTTGCTCTTGGAAATAGCCGAGAATGCCGTTGAGTATGACGATCGAAAAAATGGCGATCGCATCTTTGGGAAAAGTATTCGACCTGATGTCCAAAAAAGCCGAAATCACGGCCACACCCATCAGCATCAACAACATGATGTTGGTGAACTGATCGACAAAAATCGACCACGGACTGCGGCCTCCTGTTTCTTCGAGTTCGTTGGGGCCGTATTGCTGCAAGCGTTCTGACACCTGTTTGCTGCTCAAGCCAGCGTCTTTGTTGCTGCTTAGCTGCTGGAGAGTTTGGTCAATTGCTACGGTGTGCCAAGAAGAGGGAGAATTTGAAGACATAAATTACGAGCGATCGTGGGGAAATTAGGCGAATGAGGCCGGACAGCTACAGCCGATCCATCTGGCTGATTACAGTGAGAGACTTTTCAGTTTTGAGTTCTGAATAAAAAACTGTTCACATTAGGACTGGTTTTGGGCGGTTCGATGCCGGGGAAGCAAAAAGCTTTCAACTTCACTGCGTCTGGTGGCTCGATCGCGCCGTTTGTAGACCTACGGCTGTTTTCGTATAGTAAACGAATTCTTGTAAACTCAAAGAAGATAGCGGTAGACAGTGGTAGTATGTAATAGGATAGGCTACCGTTTGAAACCAGCGCCGAAGCATGGGACTAAGCGAAAAAGTTTCCTAGTAAGCGTAACGGCTCAGCTCCCAAAAGCGTAACGCATTGAATAGCGCTTTCAATATTTTGTTGAAAGCTTTGAGAGATACCTCCCGATCAGGGTTCGCTAAAAGCGATGCCTGATCTGCCATACACAGTAGATCGAGGCGCAATCCTGGATTTACCGGGTTAAATGTATCTGATAGCACCTATCCACCTTACCAAAAATAATGGGTTTAAAGCCCCGTCCTTCGCTTGACGGAAGGCCAAGCAGTGATTCTTGGAATCCCGCGGTACGGCCGGGGAGGATGTCAATATATAGATGAAGAAAGTTTTTTTGCAACCGCTGCAGGACAAACAGTAGATGCTTCCTCTGGGGTCAAATCCAATGACTCCCCAGACCAAGCATCCCCGCGTTATGAAAGACCGGGCCGGGTCTTTCAACTTCCAACGGCTGAGTTTTGTCACTAAATGCTGATATTTCCGGCAAAAGCTGAGGCTGTGGCGATCGGGTTGACAATCTTTGGGATTTTTCCCACACGCAATTCTGCCGCCATCCTGACATGGGGCAGAATTTTTGCTTGTTTCCCTATTCCCCCAGCCTTCTATTACCAAAACTTTAATTTACTTAACACTTCTTAACAATCCCGCTTTTCCACAGAAAGCTAACAAAGGCGATCGGCCCACGGGACGGTTCGGGGGGGTTCTACGGCCACAGCAGGGCGAGCGAAGCAAACTCTTCGTTTATGAGTACCCTCGCGCATCTATCCTAGGAATGAGATTTGCCCGCACTTGCACCCCCAATATTTACCTTCTTAGAGAGATAAGTTTCTGTAATAATTTGTAATAAACAAACGCAGGCGAGCATTGTATAAAGTTATCAGAGGGTTGAAAACGACAGGCCAAAGTTAACAAAAACCCTGATTGACAAGGTTTGTCGCATCTCATAAAAGATGTAAAATTTTCTAAGGTTTCTTAAACCTCCGTTGCAATGTAACAATAGTGCAGGTAGCGGAAAGGGAGAGATCGATGGGACCAGCAGATTAGCTGGCATCAAATTTCAACCCTTGCAGGCACTCGTAGCCTGAACAAATTTAACTTAACGGTTTTATACCGCAACCAAACTCAATTAACTCAAATAGGAGAGTTCTTTCATGTTTGACGCATTTACAAAAGTGGTTTCCCAATCTGACGCTCGGGGCGAATTTCTAGCTCAGGGTCAACTAGATGCTCTCAGCAGCATGGTTTCCGACGCCAACAAGCGGATTGACGCAGTAAACCGCATCACCGGCAACGCATCCAGCATCGTAGCCAATGCAGCTCGCACCCTGTTCGCTGAACAGCCTCAACTGATCGCTCCTGGTGGTAATGCTTACACCAACCGCCGCATGGCAGCTTGCTTGCGCGATATGGAAATCATTTTGCGCTACGTCACCTATGCAACATTTGCAGGCGACGCCAGCGTTTTGGACGACCGCTGCTTGAACGGTCTGCGTGAAACATACCAAGCTCTGGGAGTTCCCGGTGGCTCAGTTGCAGCCGGCGTGCAAAAAATGAAGGAAGCAGCAATCGCGATCGCTAACGACCCCAACGGTGTTACCCGTGGTGATTGCAGCTCGCTGATGTCTGAAATCGGCAGCTACTTCGACCGCGCTGCCAATGCAGTCGGCTAAAAATAGCCAAGCGAACCTTTCTTGTAAAGAAGCGAGCATCGCATTTTTGCAAACAATCATTTTTGTACAAAAACAACACAACATTAGGGAGAAACCAGAACAATGAAAACCCCTTTGACTGAAGCAGTAACCGCAGCCGATTCTCAAGGCCGTTTCCTCAGCAGCACTGAACTGCAAGTCGCCTTCGGACGTTTCCGCCAAGCAGCAGCCGGTTTGGAAGCAGCCAAGGCTTTGACCGCAAACTCTCAGCGCTTGATCGACGGTGCAGCTCAAGCTGTGTACAACAAATTCCCGTACACACAACAAATGCAAGGCCCTAACTACGCTTCTACCCCAACCGGTAAAGCTAAGTGCTCTCGCGACATCGGCTACTACCTCCGCATGGTAACCTACTGCTTAGTTGCAGGCGGCACCGGTCCGATGGACGAGTACCTGATTGCAGGTGTTGACGAAATCAACCGGACATTTGAATTGTCTCCTAGCTGGTACGTTGAAGCTCTCAAGTACATCAAAGGCAACCACGGTCTGAGTGGCGACGCTGCAACTGAAGCGAATTCCTACATCGACTACGCAATCAACGCTCTGAGCTAGATTTGCGTGATGCCCGGAATTGTAAGCTGCTGTTAGCTTAAGTGTTAGCGGTTGTTTAGAATTCCGGGCATCTGCGATCTAAGCCTAGTTTTGCAAATACTTTTTTAAGCAGTTTTCAGTTTTTAAAGCAAAAAAGGGAGAAGCAAAGATGGCGGGATTAGGTGCGGCAGAACGGTTGGGAATAAAAGCATTTGAAGAAGCGGGACGAGTAGAACTGCGCCCCCACTGGACGCAAGACGATGCGAAAGCAGTAATTCGCGCTGCTTACAGCCAAGTTTTCGGCAATGAGTATTTAATGTCGAGCGAACGACTTACCAGTGCTGAATCTCTGCTGCTGCAAGGGCAGATTTCAGTGAAAGATTTTGTGCGGTCAATTGCACATTCCGAAACTTATCGGAAAAAGTTTTTTTATCCGAACTCGCAAACGCGGTTAATTGAGCTTAATTACAAGCATTTGTTGGGCCGCGCTCCTTACGACGAGTCGGAAATTGCTTTCCACGTTGATTTGTACAATGCAGAAGGCTACGAAGCTGAAATCAATTCTTACATTGACTCAGTTGAGTATCAAGAAAATTTTGGCGAAAGTGTAGTGCCTTACTATCGCGGTTTCGCGACTCAAAGAGGTCAAAAAACCGTCGGTTTTAACCGGATGTTTCAATTGTACCGGGGTTTTGCTTCTAGCGATCGCGCCCAAAACCAAAAGCAAGCGCGGCTAACCTGGGAAGTTGCCAGAAATACGGCTTCGCCCATCTCCACCGCCTCCACCGGAAAAGCCCTTGGTGGCACCTCCGGCGGTTCTCGCGGCCAACTCTACCGAGTCACCGCAATGCAAGGTTCGGCTAAGTTTTCCCCTCAAGTGCGCCGGACTACTACGGAATATCTCGTGCCTTACGAGCAACTTTCGAGCCGCTTGCAGCAAATCAACAAACGTGGCGGCAAAGTGGTAAGTATTACCACAGCTTAAAGTTTGTGTATCGACGTTTTTTTGAAACGTCTTTAGCAAATTAGGACTAAGGCTAAAAAATTCTTCAATTTTATGTGGATATGTAAGGTGTGCAGTGTACACCCTACTTTGAGGCATATTATCTTTAGTCCTAAAAATTTCAAGTGCAACCAAGCATTAAACTTTTGTCATTAATAATTTAGGAGAAAATCTGGTGGCGATTACAACAGCAGCGTCCAGACTAGGAACATCCGCATTGAGCGATGCGCCGAAGGTAGAACTGCGCCCAAACTACACCAAAGACGACGTTGAAACTGTGATTCGTGCGGTTTACCGTCAGGTGCTAGGCAACGACTATTTAATGAAATCCGAGCGACTTATAAGTTCCGAGTCTTTGCTGCGGGACGGAAGTTTGACTGTACGAGAATTTGTACGCGCTGTAGCTAAGTCAGAACTGTACAAAACCAAGTTTTTCTACAACAGCTTCCAAACTCGGACGATCGAACTAAACTACAAACACTTGCTCGGTCGCGCTCCCTACGACGAATCTGAAGTAGTTGAGCACTTAGATTTGTATCAAACACAAGGCTACGACGCTGATATTGATTCTTACATCGATTCAGTAGAGTATCAAGAAAACTTTGGCGAAAGTATCGTCCCTTACTACCGCGGCTTTAACACCCAGCGCGGTCAAAAAACCGTCGGTTTTACCCGGATGTTCCGGTTGTATCGCGGCTATGCAAACAGCGATACATCTCAACTAGAAGGCAATAACTCTCGCTTAGCTGTCGAACTCGGCACTAACACCGCTACGGCTGTAGTTGGGCCCTCTGGCGGTAACGAAGGTTGGGCATATCGGCCTTCTGCCAGAAACGTAACTCCCGCCAGCACTTTCGGCGGCGCGGCAGCTTACGGCAAAGAAGGACGGCTGGTGCGCGTGGAAGTTTCGGGCATTCGCACGGGCGGCTATCCCAGCGTGCGCCGCAGCAGCAAGGCTTTCATCGTACCTGTTGAGGAGTTGTCCTCGCAAATGCAGAAATTTCAACGCATGGGCGCGAAAATCGCCAGCATTACTCCAATTTAGTCATACCAATTTAATGTGAAGTTGCACATATCTCGATCCCCCTAAATCCCCCTTAAGAAGGGGGACTTTGAGAAGAATATTGTCCCCCCCTTAGTAGGGGCGGTGCGACCCCTACTCCCCGTGCCCGCCCTCTTTGTTAGGGGGGATCAGATTCTATGCAGCCTCATAAAAAATTGGTATCAGTTGGCAGTTGGCAGTTGGCAGTTACTAGCTTTTAGTCAACAGTCAACAGTCAACAGTCAACAGTCAACAGTCAACAGTCAGAATTACCAATTACCAAGAAGCTTATGTTGGGTCAAATTGTAGGTGGAAAAAGTGGCAATACAGCTTCGGCTGGTCGCTGCTTTCGGTATGAAGTTGTCGGCTTGCGCCAAAGCGATGAAACAGATAATGTGGATTATTCGATTCGATCGAGCGCGAGTACATTTATCAACGTGCCTTACAATCGGATGAATCAAGAAATGCAGCGGATTACTCGCATGGGCGGGAAAATTGTCAGCATTCATCCTTTAAACGCGGGTGCAGAATCATCCCATGAGTCATCCCATGAATCATCCCATGAATCATCGCACGATCACCAATAGTTTGGTTGCAGGGGCGATGAAAATCGCTCCGACACAAGCTAGAAGGGGCGATGAAAATCGCTGCTAGACAAACAAAGTCCACTCCAAGCGGACTAAGAGTTAATGTAACCCGCCCAGGCGGGTTTTGTCTGTTTAGTAGCGATTTTAATCGGCGAGTTTCCCTAACCCTTGCAGGTTTTTTCTGTGTAGCAGCGATTTCAAGAGACTGTTGGCGAATTCACATAGGGTTTCACCCCTCACCTCTGAAACCAGCACTCGCGGTGTTTCTCACATAGATGTAGTAGGTTGGGTAGAGCGTCAACGAACCCTACGCAACGCTTGGCCCAACACATTATTTTAAAAGAGTTGGGCCAAGCGAAGAGTTGGGTTTCGCTCGCGCTCTACCCAACCTACACTATCTACATTTTACCTATGAGGGGTATTACCCTTTTTAAATTCGCCAACAGTCTCTTCCAATCGCCGAATAACTAATAACTAATAACTAACAACTAATCACTATGGATTATTACGAATCCGACTCAGCGCCGGCGGGTGTAGCTGAGGGCGAGTCTTTAACTGTTGAACAGGCGATCGCAAATTTGCACTCCCAAGATTACAGTCTCCGGTATTATGCTGCTTGGTGGGTGGGCAGATTTCGAGTCAAGGAACCGGCAGCTATTGCAGCTTTAATTGCCGCATTAGAAGAAGAATCAGAACAAACAAAAATTGGCGACTATTCCCTATTACGAAATGCGGCGCGGGCTCTGGGTAAATTGGGCGACAAACAAGCCTTACCGGCCCTGATTCGCTGTTTGGAATGCGCCGATTATTACGTGCGGGAAGCGGCGGCTCAAGCTCTAGAAATGCTGGGCTATCGCGATTCTATTGAGCCGCTAATGAAGCTATTGGATGGGGGCGTAGCTGTGGCTGTGCGAGTGCCAGGAAAATCGCACCTCGTGCAACCTTACGACTCGGTAATTGAAGCTTTGGGAACCCTGCAAGCGACAGAAGCAATACCGCTAATTTCACCTTTTTTAGAACATTCTGTGGAGCGGGTGCAGTACGCTGCGGCGCGGGCGATGTATCAGTTAACTGGTGAGCGGGTTTATGGAGAGCGGTTGGTAAGTGCTTTGAATGGGGATAATTTGCAGTTGAGGCGATCGGCTTTGATGGACTTGGGGGCGATCGGCTATTTGCCGGGAGCGCAAGCTATTTCTGAAACTTTAGCAGAAAATAGCCTGAAATTGATTGCGCTCAAAGGAGTTTTGGAGCATCACCTCAATCAACAAGAATCTCTATCTTTGTCAGATGAGGCTATCCGCGTTATGGATTTAATGGATAGTTTACTGTGAAAAAAATTAGTTTACAAATGAAATAGGATTGCTGTAGCGATTCTCAATTGTCGGCCGTAAATTCAGGAGACAGCACATTTCAGGACACAGCGCCGTGCTGTTTCCCTACCGCATATCTGTATTTCATGGAGTTGAGAACTGCTATTTTCTCGCTTTTATCCGGGTGAACCGATGGCTGATGATTTGATGGAATAAGAAACGAGGCTTTAGGTACTAATTTTTATAAATTTCAGTGAAAATACTGAGGTTTGTAGCTGTAGTTGGTGAAACCGAACTGTTAAAATAATATTACCATCTGGATGAGTTTTCAGTTAAAAAAGTTTGGGTTTTGACGGCGGGCGATCGCGGAATGCTGGGAGATGGTTGTGTAGCAGCTAGAAGTATAAATCGGGGGATTCATCATGAACAACGATCCTTTTGAAGTCCAGGTGCAACATTTTGCAGCGCTGAAGTCCAAGTATCAAGCAACAAAATATGAAGATTCATCTCCTTCTAGTCTACTATATCTCATCCTGCAAAAAGCTGATTTAGAATATGCAATTACCGACTTCGAGTGGGATTGGTTAGTAAACCAAGGGCTTTTGGAAACAATAGAAGCTATCGAGAAAGAGCCACTACATAAGGATGAACAACGAAGAAAACTAGATGCTAAATTTTTTCAACTCAAGTCTAAGTTCAAAGTAACCAGAGATCCCGATTTACGGCTATCCAGTTGTTTGTATCCTATCCTTTGGAAGCTTGACTCTGAAAATCAGCTAACTGACTTAGAAGTTAAATACCTGAAACAACGGGGGCTTACTGAAACAGTTGCTATCGTTGAAGAGATGGCGCGATTTGCTGCACTAAAGGCTAAGTACCAAGCAACTGAAGATCCAAATTGTTCGCTTGATAGCCCCTTGTATCAAATCCTCAAGCAACTGGATGCACGACAAATATTAAGTGATGTAGAGGCTAACTGGCTGTTCAACAACCAACTGATTGATACTCTAGAAATTTTTTGGCAACAAAAAGCTGGACGGGAAGCTGAGTTTGCCCAACTCAAGGATAAGTACAAAGCTAGTGAATACCCAGAAACATCTGTCTGTAGTCCGCTCTATCAAATCCTGAAAAACCTGGATGCAGATATACAGTTGAGCGAGTCAGAACTTAACTGGCTGGAAGAGCATCAACTGAGCGAAACGCTTAGCATTGTTTTGGAGATTGAACAAACACGGCACTTTGCTGAACTGAAAGCTAAGTATAAAGCTACTACCTATGAGGATTCATCCCTCTCTAGCCATCTTTATAAAGTTCTCAAAAAAATTGATTTAGACAATCAGCTAGGTGAGCAGGATATTAACTTTCTGAAAAAGCGTAAACTGACTGAGACAATTACTCTTGCGCTTGACAAATATGTTGCTAGTCTGAAGTCTAAGATTCAATCGGGAGAGCTGTTGAGTGAGGCTGATATTGATTGGGTGAAACAGAATGGACGTGAGGATGTAATTACTTTTGCCCAAGAAAAGGAATTTGCTGCTCTGAAGGTCAAGTATCGGATTATAGATCGTGATTTCCCTTTCGATCCGTTTTACGCAATCATGGTCAAATTGGAGAAAGAAGAGCGTCTAGATCCTGTGTTAGTTGTTCAGTTAATACAACAGGGACTTTTAGCTAGTCATGGAAGGATTGCTATGGCTTACCACAGACTTGAAGCGCGTTTCTACGATCGGGAATATGAGCGCACTGGAAATAAATGGAACTTGCCCAACGCCAGCAGTCATTGGCGCAAGGCAGATGAACCGAAAAGTGCATTGCAGGTGACAGAAAATCTGGACTTCGACAAAATAAAAGAAAATAAGCTCAAGTCAGCTTTGCTAACAACTAGGGGCGGTGCTTTTCGAGATATTGATAAATTAGATGATGCACAAAAGTGCGCGCTCAAAGCTATTGAGTATCAGCCTCAGAGTCATCATCCTTACACTTTGATGGGAGCTATTTGTTTTGAGCGGAGTCAATTTTCAGAGGGTGAGCGTTGGTTTAACGAGGCAATTAAACGCGGTGCTGAATCAGAAGATATAGATTCTGAACTCAAGCAGGTTGTCAAAAATGCTAAGGATGAGAAGCGTCGGGAAGTTGTGGAATATCTGCTGAAAAAAAATCCGCAGCGGTATGCTTGGGCTAAGGCTTATAGGAAGCGCGAAGGCGGTGAGGATGCACAGCGCAAGAATTCCTAGCGCGGGTATGGAGTCGAGTTTTTTGCCGATTCGACTCTTTAACCAAGACTGTCCTACTTCGAGCAGGGTAAGCTTTCCAAGTTAATCGCCGCGCCTCACCCACGCTGCAAAAAGTTCGATCGCGCGATCGACCCAACCTACAATTACAATAGTCACGGTAAAGCTTACAAATAAATGGCATTAGAACTAATTCAGGCTGTCGAACAAGCAGATTCTTCCGAAGGCTTGTTAAACGCAGTCAAAGCACTGGCGGCGACTCCCTCAACACAAGCAATTCCTACCTTAATTACAGTCCTCGGTTACAACAACCCAGGCGCCGCTGTTGCCGCCGTTGACGGGCTGATTCAACTCGGAGAAGCTGCGGTGCTGCCGCTTCTAGAACAGCTTGACGGCTACAATTACGGGGCGAGAGCTTGGGCTGTTCGGGCTTTGGCGGGAATTGGCGACCCCAGGGGTTTGGAGATTTTGCTCGATGCAGCGGCGAATGACTTTGCTTTGAGCGTGCGGCGGGCCGCGGTTAGGGGTTTGGGGACGATTTGCTGGGAATTGATGCCTGCAGAACAAATTGCAGATGCTCAACTTCGCGCTGTGAAAACGCTGCTGCAAGCGTCCCGAGACCCAGAATGGGTGGTTCGCTACGCAGCAGTGGGGGGTTTGCAAGCTTTGGCGAGTGCTGCGACTGTTAAACCGGATTGGTTAGCGGAAGTTTCGGCCAGACTTGAGGAAATCACCCAAAGCGATGAAACTACTTCAGTTAAGGCTCGGGCTTTGCTTGCTAAGAAAATATTGTCACTTGGCTAGGGTTTGGGCGATCGTCTCTTCCAAGTCCCCTTGAGTGAGAGTCGTTAATATAAAGACTTCTTGTACGGTTTTGCCCTGTCGGGCGATGATTTTAAATCCCCCGCGGATGGGTACTGACACTCTTAATGTCATGCGGGGGATGTGTCCTTTAACTTTGTTGATGACCCCAGGAGTGACTGTTTGAATGCCCATTTTTAGGGTGAGGCGCTCTAAAATTGGTATCAAACCGGGAAGGTGGGTAGAGTGGTTCCAAACAAGGCGGCCTTTGGGTTGTGCGTTCATAAATATTTAACCAAATTCAACATACCCAGTCTAAGCCACCCCTGGGAGGAACCAATTTGCAATTCCCTCAACTTCTGTATCCATAACGTTACTGTGCGTGTCATTGCGAGCCAACCGAGGCAATCTCAAACCGAGATTTTTGATTGCTGGCGCGCAAGCTATGATTTGATGGCGCAGAATTGTCCTGTACTTTTTGATGTTGTGGGTTGCTAACTGTCGGTTTTTCTAGTTGAGTGGCGATCGCCCCGAGGATTTCTGTGACACTGCAAGGTTTCTGGAGATATCCGTCTGCTTTGAGTTCCAGGACTTTTTCCATCTCCGAGGCTGTCATAAAAATAAACGGAATGCTGGCGGTTGCAGGGTGCGATCGCACGGCGGCGAATACTTCAAAACCGTTTAGTTCCGGCATCATGACATCAGACAAAATTAAATCGGGAATTTGGGCAGCTAACTGGATACCAACTTTTCCATTTTCAGCGCCGACAGCTTCAAAACCGCGCGATGCCAGAACTTCTAATACCGTTTCTCGAATTAAGTTATTGTCTTCAATTACTAATATTTTGGTCATTGTTGTTACTTTTATGTTGGTTTTATTTTTACTTGTATGTTAAATTTATACCACCCGTATTTTCATAAATTCAAGTGGGCTATTGCAGCGACCCAGTTTTCGCAGCCCCGAAGCGATCGCACTTCATCAAAATCTTTCATAAATCAATCAAACAGATTAGGAAAAATATCATGAGATTTATCAACCCTAAAACAGACTTTGCCTTCAAAAAAATCTTTGGTTCCACCGACAGCCAAGATATCCTTATCAGCTTCTTAAATGCTCTAATTTACGATGGTCAGCCAATCATCCAAGACTTACAAATTATTGACCCTTACTCGGCTGCTACCGTTAGCGGGCTCAAAGATAGTTATTTGGATGTCAAAGCTCGAATTACCGGCGACAAAACGGTAATTATTGAAATGCAAGTTTTGAATGTAGCTGCTTTTGAAAAACGAGTCATCTACAACCTAGCCAAAACCTACGCCAACCAACTCAAAATTAGAGATAGTTATCCGAGATTAAAACCAGTAATTGCTTTGACGATTACCGATTTTGAAATGTTCCAAGAACAACCTGATGTTATTTCTCATTTTATTTTCAAGGAAAAAGAGAAACTATTTGATTATCCCGATCTCGAAGTTGAAATGTTTTTTGTCGAGTTGCCGAAGTTCAAAAAAGAGTTAGATGAACTCACAACGTTGACTGATAAATGGATTTATTTTATGAAGCACACTCCAGATTTAGAAACAATCCCAGCCACAATGGAAACAGTTCCAGAACTAGAAAAAGCTTTTCAAATTGCCAATGAGGCTAACTTAAGCTTGAAAGAGTTGCAGGATATGGAAGCCGAAGAGAGAGCAATCCAAGAACAGCAGGGAATAGTTTCTAGAGGGATAGAAGAAGGTTTGGAACGAGCTAGGGTTCAATTGATGCGAGAAGGGATGCAAGCAGGCCGTCAAGAAGGTCGTCAAGAAGGCATTCAAGAAGGTATCAAAGCAGGTCAAAGAGCGTTAATTTTGCGCCTTCTGGAGCGACGTATAGGAGCTGTTAATCCCGATGTAGTTTCGCGAATTGGGGAATTATCGGTTGAGCAATTAGAGAGTTTGGTAGAGGAGGTAGTCGGATTTTCTAGTTTATCCGATTTAATGGTTTGGTTGGATAGAGCAGAATAAGGGACAGAGCGATCGCTGTGAGGTTTTTTTAGGTCGATCTACTTATAAACAGCGATATTCACAAATTTCGGGCGATCGGGTAAAATATAACTTAGTGTATCGCTATTAAGTGAGGAAAAAGATATGTCAGAATTTCTCGACTTTCTCCGACATCAGTTTGCCTACGTTGCCATTGGCGAATTTAAACCAGGAAAATTTGAAGCTGCAGAACAACTTTTTGAAAAAGCCGTTGCAACTTATGCCACAGGTTTTAAGGGAGCATACCTGCTGCAATTGCCCAATACAGACAAAGGTATTGCCATCATTTTTTGGGAAAGCGTAGAAGATATGGCAGCCAATCAAAGCGAAGCTTATCAGGAAATATTGAAGCAGATGGCGCCTTTGTTTGCGAAAATACCAGACACTGATGTTTATGAAATAGTCAGTGAAATTCAGCCCAAAGGTGAATAATTAAAAATCATGCAACCGGCGCGTCATTCCCATTCCCATCGGCGTCTTTCGCCCGACTCCGCTGTAAAGCGCAAAATCTGCTAAAGTGTTAATTTGCTTGATAGTAGCAGGAGCTATATCTCCCATAATTCGGTAACTAATATCGCCGACGCAGCCAATAAATTTACTGCGAGAATCCGTACTAACTTCTGTTCTGATATCGAAGAAACTGGGAAAAATAGCTTCTGTGAAAGTAGGTTCGATCGCAATCCGGCTGTACTTGTTCCAGCGATTAGCTAAACTGCCAAAAATACTCTCACGAGTGGGCATAGCACTATCGTATACACCTTGCCTAAAATTAGTAGGAGTGCAAAAACTAAAAGCAATTTGGCGCTCAGTTTCCGAAGCTCTATCGAACAATTCGGCGTAAGTACAAAAGTTTACCCAAGGCTGGTTTGATTGCGGTTCGCTCAAAATATTAGTAATGTATATATTTGTCGGGCCGAGATGCCAAGGGCGAGCGAAATTAAGTTGCTGCCAAAGTTGCGTTAGGCGATCGAACAAACCGTCATCCAGCAGAGAAATCCGCCACCAAATCGGCGTATTTTCCTGAATTGCTTGCTTGTGTTCCCACTGTACAGCCGGAGATATTGTGCGGGAAGCCGGAGGCAAAACTCTCTTTTGTGGCTGCGGCGTACTGCTTTTGTAAGCCTCTTTTTTACTTACTTGAAAAGGGCTTAAAGTGAAAGCTTTTTCATGAGATTGGTCGTGCAGGTACGCGCTCAAATCGCTGTCTACAGCACTCACAAGGTTCAAAAATAAAGCGTGGAGATGCCGTCCCGTTAAAAACTGAGATGGAATTGGTGCAACTGGCAGCAGGTTTAAAACAACGCTGTGGGGCATTTTAAAATTATATACTGTGTCTGTATAGCCTTTCTCAGTAACATGAGGTGCTCATAGGGCATAGGGCATATATCGTAATTGGTTTTTCTGAGTTAAGTACATACATTCAGTTTCGCTACAGAATCTATTTTACAGCAAAATTTCTGTTGATACCCACAACTTTTGTAAAGCCGTGCTAAAAGCACGGGGTTTCTACCCAATTTTCCGATGATTGCAGACATTAGCCTTGCTGATATTGTAGCGAAAAAATCATATTTTCCATCCCCTCAACGATAGACCCAGTTTTCACCAAGTTAGCGACAACAGCAGCTAGGACGCGCTACTCTATAATAAGCTGGCAGTTCAGCCGGATCGGCGCTGCCAGCGATCGCCGCTCGACTCACAACTTTGCCATCACAATGTCAAATACTTACTTCGATTCTGAAAACAATCACAAATCCTTCGAGATGCCCGGTGCTCGGCCGCATTACAACCCGGATCGCCCCGGTCAAGTAGAGCACATTTTCCTCGACTTAGTGCTGAATATTCCCAAACAAAGCTTTCGGGGCACTTGCAGCATCCGCATCAATCCAGTCCGCAGCGGTATTGACAAATTAACCTTAGATGCGGTAAACCTCAACATTGAATCGGTAAAAGTTGGCGAAACCGAGCAAAATTTCGACAGCGACGGCGAAGTGCTGCAAATTCAACTGCACGAACCAACAGAAGCTTACCAACCAATTACTATTGCGATCGAATACTCGGTCGAAAAACCCCAACGCGGCCTTTATTTCGTCGGCCCGGACAAAAACTATCCAGACAAACCAACACAAGTTTGGACTCAAGGCGAAGACGAAGATTCCCGCTTCTGGTTTCCCTGTTTCGACTATCCCGGACAGTTGGCAACTTCCGAAATTCGAGTGCGAGTTCCCAGGCAACTTTTTGCCATATCCAACGGTGAATTAATTAGCACAAAAAACGACGGAGACGAGAAAATTTATCACTGGTCGCAAACCCAGGTACACCCGACGTACTTAATGACCTTAGCAGTCGGAGATTTTGCCGAAATTAAAGACGAATGGAACGGCAAACCAGTTAATTATTACGTGGAAAGAAGCCGCGAAGCAGACGCTAAGCGCAGCATGGGCAAAACGCCTCAAATGATTGAATTCTTCTCGAAAGCATTTGGCTATCCTTACCCTTTTCCCAAATACGCTCAAGTCTGCGTCGATGATTTCATCTTCGGCGGTATGGAAAACACTTCCACAACTTTGCTAACAGATAGGTGCTTGCTAGACGAACGCGCCGCCCTCGACAATCGAGGTACTGAAAGCTTAGTCGCCCACGAATTAGCTCACCAATGGTTCGGCGATTTAGTAGTAATTAAACATTGGTCTCACGCTTGGCTGAAAGAAGGTATGGCTTCTTATTCCGAGGTGCTGTGGACTGATAAAGAATATGGCAAAGAAGACGCGGCTTACTATATGTTAAATGAAGCCCGCAGTTATTTAGCTGAAGATAGTTCCCGCTACCGCCGCCCGATGGTTACTCACGTTTACCGCGAAGCCATTGAATTGTACGATCGCCATTTGTACGAAAAAGGTGCTTGTGTCTATCACATGATTCGCGCCGAGTTGGGCGACGAATTATTTTACAAAGCAATTCACACTTTTGTGCGGGATAACGCTCACAAAACTGTAGAAACGATCGATTTGCTCAGGGCTATCGAAAAGGCTACTGGTCGCAATCTGATGTTTTTGTTTGACCAGTACGTTTATCGTGGCGGTCATCCAGATTATAAGGTTGCTTATTCCTGGGATAGCGACAGCAAACTAGCCAAAATTACTGTTACCCAAACTCAGGTAAAAGACAGCAAAAATGGCAATGGCAACAGCAAAGATGTATTCGATCTCAAAATTCCGATCGGCTTCGGTTACAAGCCAGAAAAAGAAGCAGATGATGACAGTTCGACACCTTCAACCCCGAACCTGAAAACTTTCACAGTCCGAGTGCATGAGCGCGAGCAAAGCTTCTATTTCCCTCTCGAAGAGAAGCCTGCATTTATCAGTTTTGATGTCGGCAATAAATACTTAAAAACTGTTGTGTTAGAGTATGGAATTGCGGAACTAAAAGCTCAGTTGCAATTCGATCCAGACCCGGTTTCGCGGATTTACGCTGCCCAAGCTTTGGCGAAGAAGGGAGGGCTGGAAGCGGTGAAAACGCTGTCAGAAGTTCTCAAGAAAGAGCCGTTCTGGGCAGTACGGGCAGAAGTTGCTGGTCAGTTAGTTGAAATTAAACTCGACCAAGTTTTTGAAGGTTTAGTCAGTGGTTTAAAAGATAAAGATGCTCGTGTTCGTCGCGCTGTGGTGAATGCGCTGGGTAAAATCCCAACTCACGAAACTTATAAAGCGCTGAGATCGATCGTCGAAAAAGGCGACGACAGCTATTATGTAGAAGCAGCAGCAGCGACAGCTATGGGCTCAATTGCAGCGGCTAACCCCGACGAAAAACCAACCGACGAACAGGTACTGAAAGAGTTAAAATTGGTGCTGAAAGAACGTCAGGGGTGGAATGAGGTAGTGCGATCGGGTGCGATCTCCGGTTTGGCGCAGATGAAAACTTCTGAAGATGCGCTGAATTTAATATTGAAATACACAGCCGCCGGTACTCCGCAAGCTTTGCGCTTGGCTGCAATTCGAGCTTTGGGCACAATTTCGACTGGTCAAACGAAGGTCAATTTAGAACGGATTTTGCAGCGATTGGCAGAATTATCTAAAGAGACGTTTTTCTTGACTCAAGTCTCTGTAGTAGCGGGATTGGGACAAATGCAAACTCGCAAAGCTATTCGCATTTTGCGTTCTTTAGCTGACCAAACTCCCGATGGTCGCGTCCGCCGCATGGCTGATGAAGCTGTGCAAAGAGTGCAGAAAAATGCTGGTTCTGATGCAGCGGTAAAGCAGTTGCGCGAGGAATTAGACCAGGTGAAAAAGGAGAATCAAGATTTGAGGAGTCGGATGGAAAATTTGGAGGCTAAGGCGAAGAAAGATTAGGTGTAAAACCCCATACCGGCGCAGATAAAGGTAGATATTGGCGATCGGCTTTTATCTGCTTGTCGGTAGAGGATGGCGCCTGGTTATTATAATAATATTATTGTTCAGTGGGAGTGCATGGAAATTTCCTATTTTCCACAGAAGGGAAAACCAAAATATCTCTCTTCTCCACTTTGTTTTCTCAACTGGGGAATTATCTAGAAGGTGGATGCAATTTTTATTTTTGAGTTGTCAACTGTTGATGAAGTTGCAGTAGCTTTTTCACCCAGAAATATTGCCCAAATTATGAGTATAAGAACCGCTGTATTGATAGAGCAATCGGGGGTAATTCCCTATCGCATTCAAGAGGGACAAATTGAAGTAATGCTGATTACTTCTTCGGCTAGCAAGCGCTGGGTTATTCCCAAAGGATTAATTGAACCTGACATGACTCCCCAAGATTCCGCCGCCAAGGAAGCTTGGGAAGAAGCAGGTTTGTTGGGTAAAGTGTTCCCGGATTTGCTAGGAACTTACGAGTATCAAAAGTCCGGCTGTACTTGGCTGGTAGGAGTATTTTTAATGGAAGTGCAAGCAGTTCTGGAAATTTGGCCCGAAGCTAGCAAGAGAAAGCGGCAGTGGGTAAGTATTCCTAAAGCAATTAAGCGGGTTAACGAACCGGAACTCAAACTCATTTTTGCGGATTTGCCACAGAGATTCTGGTGAATAATACCCAGATACCCGACTTCTTGAAAAAGTCGGGTATCTAATTGGTCGATCGCACATCGAAATGACATTTTTAATCCCCAAGTACCAAAAAACTTGTCATAATAGACAAAAAGCTTCTCTATATAAATCCTTATGGCCTGTGCTGTTATTCTGACTGCTCTCTCAGATGAGTACCTTGCCGTTCGTTCCCATCTGTCCGATCTTCAAGAAGAGATTCATCCGCAGGGGACGATTTATGAGCGGGGGAAGTTCAGCGGGCCTAATGCTGTGTGGGATGTGGGTATCGTCCAAATAGGAGCCGGCAATCCCGGTGCAGCAATGGAGGCAGAAAGAGCGATCGCCCATTTCAATCCTGATGTTATTCTCTTTGTTGGAGTGGCTGGGGGAATTAAAGATGTATCCCTCGGCGATGTTGTCGCATCTACTGAAGTTTATGGATATGAGTCAGGCAAAGCAGACCAAACCTTCAAGCCTAGACCGAAAATCGGTTTGTCTGCCTATAGTCTAGAGCAACGAGCCAGAGCCGAAGCCAGAAGCGGTGACTGGCTGAAAAGACTATCCGTTTCAGAGCCGATCCCTCGCGTCTTGGTTGCGCCGATCGCAGCGGGTGAGAAAGTGATTTCCTCCACGAAATCGGAGGTTTTTCAATTTTTGCGCTCGAACTATGGGGATGCAGTTGCTGTTGAAATGGAAGGATTTGGTTTCCTGGAGGCAGCGCGTGCCAATCAGCAGGTGTCTGGGATGGTTATTCGGGGTATTTCTGATTTGATTGATAACAAGGCTAAGGTAGATAAGACAGGGTATCAAGAAATTGCTGCCCGTCACGCCAGTGCGTTTGCCTTTGAGATTTTGGCAAAGTTTAAATCAGCACCTCCGCTTGTTCGTAAACAAGTTGTTCCAGAGACTTCCCCATCGAATTCTCGCAACTTCTTTGCCTTTGATGATGCCTGGGTGGGGCGATCAAAGCTGCTCAGGGATTTAAGCTATCGAATTCAGGAATCCTGTCGTCTACTCATGCTGGTAGGGATTACTGGCATTGGCAAAACCGCATTAGGTGAACGGCTTGCGGTAGAGTTGGCAGATTGGTTTAATAAGGATTGGACTCGGTTTCATCAGGAAAACTTTGAGGCTGAGCAGCAATCCTCAGATTTTGCCAGTGTTGCTGCACGCTGGCTGGAGAAGTGGGGTGAATCGATTACCAATGAAGACCGCAAAGACCCTCAGCGACTGCTGTATCGATTGGTTCGCCATCTCTGCGAGAATCGCTATCTGGTGCTGATGGATTCGCTGGAGAACATTTTACAGGGCAACGGGGAAGAGGGCTGGAATGACTTTCAAGATGAATGGTGGCTCAAGTTCTTTGATAGTTATTTGAAAGCACAACCCTGTCAAACCTGCATTATTCTGACTTCTCAAGACCTACCTGGACAGATTGAAGCCATCGATCCGAAATCTAGAAACTTCCGCCATTGCCAACTTTTAAATGGTTTGGAACAATCAGAACAGATGGCTTTGTTTGAGAAAACGGAGCTGGATATAAGCCCCACTTCGCCAGGCAGACCCTACTTGGAACGAATTGGAACTGCCTATGAGGGGCACCCTCTGGCACTGCGGGTGATTGCAGGAGAAATCAAAAATAAGCCGTTTGAAGGTAATGTTGTTGCGTACTGGAACAAGTACGGAAAGGAGGTTGAAGAAGTTGAAAACGCGATCGCGGAATCTCAAGAAAGAAATTCTACTGGAGCCGAAGATAAGTGGCAACTTGATCGATTTACTAAAACGCTCCGCAGAAATGTGCGATCACGCTTTAACAAAGACTTTGCTCGTCTGCGGAACGATGCCAAATGGGCTTACATTCTACTCTGTGAATCATCTGTGTACCGATGCCCTGTTCCAGAGGATTTTTGGTTGAGCCACCTAGAGGATTGGGATCGAAACGAAGAAGAGCAAAAAGCAGCGTTGGATACCTTACGAGAGCGATACCTTATTGAGGAAATAGTTCAAAACAACCAGCACTTGTTAAGACAACATAATTTGATTCGCAGTGTATCTCTGGAACATCTGAGCCAAATGGATTATGAGATAAATGGAGTAGCCGATGAGTGAGATTACACCTCCCGGTAAGTATATTCTCGATCTACTCAACCTTGACTCATCTAGCTTGAAGTCGCTAGAATCAAGAGAGAACCGTTCACACTATCGGGCTGCTATTAATTGGCTTAGAAGTTATCAGCCACAACTAGGCGAATCAAAACTACAACAAGTTCGACATCTTCTACAAGCCTTTTATCATCTTTGTGAAGTCAAAGATTTAGAGAAGGTTGCTAAACTTTTTTCTATTCAAATATTTCCTTATGATGAAGAGCTATATAATCAACTATATATTTGGGGACAATATGATGAATTGTCAGGAATCACCATGAGATTAATGAAACTTTTAGTCATCAGTTCAGAAACAGATGAACAAGTTTGCAATCTCAAAGTAATCTGCTTAAACAACTTAGGAGTGGTTGAGTTTATCCGCGGCAATTGCCATGCTTCCATTGATTATTATACTCAGCAGTTGAAAATATCAAAGCAGATTGAATACTTGCCTGGACAGGCTTCTGCCTTAATTGGTTTAGGACAGAACTCAAAACTTTTAGGACAGTACCCAGAAGCAAATACCTATTATCTTTCTGCTCAAGATATTGCATTAAAACTATCAGCTCACAAATTGGTAATGTCTGCAAAATCAGGATTGGGAAGTATACAGATTCACCTGGGACAGTATGAGCTAGCAATCCCGTATTTTCAGGAGCAGTTGAAAATAGCAAAAGAGATATCTGACAACTTAGGAAAAATACAAGCTCTTGCCGATCTTGGCAATGTTTATTCCCTGATTGGAGATCATGAAGCAGCAGTAGAAAGCCATTTAATCGCTCTTAAAATTACCCATTCAATTGAGAATCTAGAGGGTGAAGCTAAGATACTTTTACATTTGGGATTTACTTTCTATATTCAACAGGAATATCGATCTGCTATTTCTTTCTATAAGCATTCACTCACTATTTCTCGTTCAATCGGACTCTTTTTAGAGGAAGCAGAAGCTTTAGCACGTGTGGGAGTTTTGGAGATAAAACTAGATAATTCACCAGGTGTTAAGGAGTCAGGTTTGGATAAGCTTCGTCAAGCTTTATATCTATTTAAACAAGTAGGTATTCGTTCAGGTGAGGCGCGAGTCCTAAAAGAAATGGCAGAGGTATACAACGAACTTGGAAACATAAAGCTAGCCATTAAAGCTTGTGAAGAAGCTCTGGAGATTGCACGTGAACTAAAACTTCCTTTACAAGAGGATTGTCTAAAACTAGCAATAAAAATTGATGTTAAAAAGGTTGTTGAAAAAGCATCTAAAACTCGAAAGTTTAAAGAAATTGACTTAAAGGAATTCGATTGGCTCAAAGGTGAAATTGATATTGTACTTCTTACTGCTAATGACATAGAGCTTAATGCAGTCTTGGATAATTTGAAGCCATATCCAAGTAAAAAAGATAGGTTCAAGATATTTGAGGGACCAGAAACTTACTATTTAGGTAAATTTGCCGCGTTTAAAGCAGTTGTTACAAAATGTCGAATTGGATCAATCGGTGAAGGATCGGTTATTTTGGCAAGTGACCAAGCGCAACGTATATGGAAGCCGAGAGCTATTATTATGGTAGGCATTGCTTTTGGTAAAGATTCACAAAAGCAAAAGATAGGCGATGTGCTAGTTGCTTCACAAATTATTTCATATGAACCACAACGTGTTGGTGAACCCGTTCAACACCGGGGCAGTATCCCACCCAGTAATACAACGCTGCTCAACCGATTCGAGAATGTTCATAATTGGGAGTTTCCTGGTATTGATGGGTCTCCTTGCGATCTTCGAGTTGGACCTATTCTGTCCGGTGAAAAGCTGATTGACGATCCAGAATTCAAATCGGCTCTGTTCCAACAATTTCCACAAGCTGTAGGTGGTGAAATGGAGGGATCGGGTCTATGTGCAGCATCAGGGCGAGTTGGCGTTCCGTGGATTTTAGTAAAGTCTATCTCTGATTGGGCAGATGGTAAAAAAGATGAGGAGTACCAACAATTAGCTGCTGCTGCTGCCGTTTCACTGGTTCATAAGGTACTTTCGCAGAGGACAGTTCTTAACTCAATTAGAAAAGTGTCTGAATAAATTCAAAGCAATTGCTACAGAATTAGGCATTCCCTTAGCTAAGGTTCTGACAGCCTGATCCAAACCAGAGTTAACATAAAATTAGAACAAATCCGCCCTTCAGATGACGTAGCTCCTGGCTATGTATCTGTCGTTGAGTTCGGCACTCCCAAAGCACGGATCGTCAAAAAATGCAGACAGTAGAAGCCCTTCATCACGAAGCAATGGAACTGGTCGATCGAGCCATTCTCGCCCGTCAGCGTGGCGATATCGACCAAGTGACTGCACTTATCAGAGCCGCTTTTGCCAAAGAACGCGCCGCAGCGGATTTAGTCGCCAACGAATGGGATTTTGAGCCGACTCGTTCTGTACTACATCGGAGCGCCGCCGTACTTGCCATTGAGTGTTGCCAACTTCGGGAAGCAGAACGGCTAATTGGACGTGCTCTCGCCGGAAACCCTCCCGCTGAAATAGCCGATGAACTGCGTGACTTGCTAATAGAAGAAATTTACTCCCAGCGCCAAGCAATTGGAGCTTAATCTATCTCATCCTATTTGAAAAAGTTATATAAAATCCGGTTTCATTCACCAACACGCAAAATTCTCCAAACCAATCAAAGTTCTCCCCTTTCAGGCATAATGTCTGGAAACCCGGATTTCCGATAACGAATGCCCACCATCCTTAGAAAAAATGGCTTCAGAGTCGTGATTTACTTTGACGACCATCTCCCAGCTCACGTTCATGTCATGAATGCCGACAGTGAAGTTAAAATCGATCTAGGCAGTTCAGCAAATCCCGCGCAAATTATTCAATTCAACGGTAAGCGAGGCGATGCTGTCAAAGCACTAGAACTGGTGACTGCTCATCAAAACGAGCTATTAGAAGCATGGAGACAAATTCATGGAGAAACTTGAATTCACAGAAGCAGCACTTAAAGAACAACTCGATCGCGCCGAAGTTGCCGCCATCCTTGCCAATGCCACCGAACCCCGCGCCCGTTCAGCCTACTACGATCGCACCTCCGGCAATATCGTCATTCATCTCAAAGATGGTTCCACCTTCATGTTCCCCCATCACCTGGGACAAGGGCTAGCCAACGCCACCCCAGATGACCTCGCCGCCGTAGAAGTAACCCCGTCCGGTATAGGCTTACATTGGGAAACCCTCGATGTCGATTTAACTGTCCCATCTCTCCTCCGAGGCATTTACGGCACTAAAACCTGGATGGAACAACTCCACCAGCAACAAATTGTTGCCTAGCCCGGTTTCCGTCAAAGCACGAATCATTGACCTTAACCAAAGACAAAATGACAGAAGACGCTATCCTGAAAGTCTGGCTGCTAGAATACGACAAACTCAAAGCTGAGCAAACCCAGCGGATTGGTTTCCGAGACAACCTCCTCTACGTCACCTTGGGTTTGTTCGGTACAATCGTGTCCTTTGCAGCTTCCAACTCCGCCAACTACCACGCCTTTCTAATCCTCCCCTGGGCTTCCTTGATTCTCGGCTGGACTTACCTAGTAAACGATGAAAAGATCAGTGCGATCGGGCGATATATTCGGCTCACCTTAGTCGAAAAGGTGAAAGAAAAGACCGGACACGCAGACGTAGAATCTCTATTTGGTTGGGAAATTGCCCACCGCAGCGATCGCCGCCGATCGCGCCGCAAAATCGAGCAACTTATTGTTGATGAAATTACCTTCGTCGTGTCAGGAATCATTACCCTGATTTCCTTCTGGGCATTAGTACCTGGCACACCTTTAGCTATCAATATTTTGGGTGGAGTTGAGCTACTCCTCCTGCTGATATTGGGTTGGGAAATCATCGTCTACGCTGACTTGGCACAGGGGCGATAAATCCATAGACTGGCGATCGCTGCAAATTCAAGGGAAATTGCAGCAAAAAGTCCAGATGCCTTAATACAGATTAAGCGTTAACTGAGAGGAAAGGAATGCTTTCGGCTAAGTTATCCTTAACTTCAATTCCCTGTTTTCTCGCCCAAAACTGGCTCAAAAAGTGAATTTGCCGCAAGCCCACAACTAAATTTAAACCGGGTACAAAAATCCACCAAACTGTTAGCGGTTCTTTGATTCCTTCTTGGCGGTACAATTCGTTAACTGTGTTGTAAAGTTTGAACTGCACGATGTAAATCCAAGCAATACCGAGGAGGGAAAACCAACCAAACCATCCGGGAACGTCAGGGTCGAATATCCGCAAAGCTTGGGGGACGGCGACTCCTAAAACAAAAGGAAGCAAGCAAAGGGTTCCCGACCAACCGCTGCCGTTATAGCGACGCAATTCTTCTTGAATAATCCATTTGTACCATCCGTAATATAGCAGCAAGCTGACTGCCGACAGCAAAATTACTCGCCACAAAGAGCGCGGTTTACCTAAAGGTTTGTCGGACATATTTAGATGTAAGATATGAATTGCTATCTTGATTATATTAACATTTGTTAATTATTGCAAAATCATTTCTCGAATCGATCGCGCTGTTGCAGGGGCCAGCAGAACACCGTTGCGATAGTGGCCGCTAGCGATGAGAACGCGATCGTTACCGGGAAGCGTCTCGATAATTGGGGCCGGCCGCCCTTCCGGCCGCGGGCGCAATCCCGACCATTTCCTGATGATTGAGGCGAATGCTAAGGCCGGACAAAGGGATCTCGCCCTCGCCATCACCTGCGCCAACATATCAGCATTCGCCTGAATTTCCCCGCCATTTTCGGAAAACTCCACCGTCGCCCCCACCCAAAATTCCCGATTTCCCACAGGCACAATGTGAACGTCATCGCAAGTAATTACCGGGCTAAAATCTGGGTTTCCTACAGGATTGGGCGTCAGCAAATGCAGCGCTTGTCCCAACACCGGGCGAATGTCAACCAACTGATTTAACGATGCAGTCACAGCAGCAGAACCCAAACCAGCGCACACAATTAGTCGATCGAAATTTTCAGCAACAGGCAAGATGCCTGTTCCACAAGACTTATTGACAGCAATGGAAGATGCGAGTTGAATCTCAGACACCTGAGAATCCAACTCACTAATGCCTTGAACTTCCACTCCAAACTCAAAATTAACTCCTTTGAGTTTAGCAGCATCAACCAAAGCCAAAGTTAGCGCCGTCGGATCGACTTGCCGGTCTTGAGGCGAATAAATCCCAGCAATAATCTTATCATTTAAATAGAGATGAGGGCAGCGATCGCGCACTCGTTCCACATCCCAAAGTTCCAATTGCCAACCTTGAGACTCGCGAGTTGCTATCAACTTTTCCCACTTACTTAAATCCTCTCCCTCCGAACACAGCATTAAAATTCCCTGTTTGTTAAAAGGAATTTTTCGCCCCGTAACTGCTTCCAATTCAGGAATCAAAGTCTCGTAGCGCTGAAGGCTGGTTTCCCTCAACTGCCAATTTCTGCCCTTAGTTTTGTGGCCGATCACTCCCATCAAAACACCGAGTGCAGCGCCAGTAGAACCTTTTGCCGGCGGCTGTTTGTCGAACACAGTAACTTTCAGTTCGGGAAATTGACTTAGTTCAAAGGCGATCGAAGCCCCAACAATACCGCAACCAATAATTGCAACGCGAACCATTCAATTTTAGATTTTAGATTTTAGATTTTAGATTAACTGCTTCCTAGGTTTTGTCCATATAAACCTTTTTTGGACGGGCAAGATGCCCGCCCCACAAGAAAACTAATTCTTTCTTTGTGGAACAGGCATCTTGCCTGTTTGTGACAATGATACGCCCCACAAGAAAACTAATTCTTTCTTTGTGGAACAGGCATCTTGCCTGTTCTTGACCATGATACGCCCCACAAGAAAACTGATTCTTTCTTTGTGGAACAGGCATCTTGCCTGTTCTGGATGCCAGATGTGAGTTAAAGCTAATTAAGCTTTAGGAATTAGCTGCAAGAAGGCATCGAAATCATTGACAGCTTTTTGATAGCTGGCCGTGACTTTTGCATAGTCAAGCTCTTTAGCCGCCAGATCAATGTTAACCAAATCGGTAAACAAACTCTTAGTTAAATCAACAGCTTGTTGTTGAGAACTAGGCAACAAACTCCCAGAGACGGTTTTCATTACATTCCGCAAGTCGCCTAGAGGCCCGTGAATGTAAGTTCTGGTATCAACCCAATTCCGTTTTTGAATTAGGGTTCCCAGTTTATCCATGCGCGATCGGAAATCGGTCAGAGTAGGAACAGAACGCTGAATTTGCTGAATCTGGGCTGCTGTGTAAGTGGTTGGAACTTTTGCTTCGACACTGCTGCAACTAACCAGAAATGCCATCAAAAACGCCATCATCAAGGCAAAAATTGAACGGGGACGAGTCATGTCGATTTTAGATTTTAGATTTTAGATTTTAGATTGCTCGTTGCGAGCGGGCACAGGGCGGGTACGGGGTTGCTCGTGTTCGTTCCAAGGCTCTGCCTGGAAACGCAGATGCTTTGGCTCTGCTTCGCTGACCCAGCACCGAGAGTTATGTACAAAATATTATTTTACCTCCTGGCGGCGCAGAAAAGTTATCACAGCATCGCCAACTTTTTCTGACCAATGTTCTTGAGGATAATGCCCCGCTTGTTCCAGTGTGACTAACTCTGCATTTTGCAGGGAACCGACTAGCTTTTTAGCAGGTTCAACACTCAGCCAAGGATCTGTCAAACCCCACACAAATAAAGTTGGTCGAGTCCATGCTTTCAAGCCGGATTCAATTTCGGCCATAGACTGCGGCAATTGAATATTGCGGACTGTATTCATCAGCGATCGACCCGCATCCGAACTCTTCAAAAACGGGCGGCGGTAAACATCTAAATCTTTGTCGGATATTGTCTGGCCGCTGCCACCTTCGAGAGTTCGGTCAACCAAAAGCGGGTCTTGCGTCATCATGTCGCCAATAAAAGGCAGCCCCAACTGCTGCATTTTCCAAGGCAATTTGATATCTGCTGAAACTGGTGTATTGATGACAGCTAGACGCTCAATTTTATCGGGATTGCGTAAAGCGTATTGAATGCCGGCTGAAGCTAAAAATCCTTGGACAACGAGGTAAAATCGGTCTAATTCTAGAGCTTGAATAAAGCCAGCGAGGGCGTCAACAAAAGCATCGGGAGTGTAGGCAAAGTCGCGCTTGTCTGGTTTTGTCGATCGCCCGTAACCCACCCAATCGGGGGCGATCGATCTAAATCCCTGGGCCGCCAAATCCGGCATCATTACAGTCCAGGTAAAACTCTGGGAGGGCAAACCGTGCAGCAGCAGTACGGGCGGTTTACCAGTTTCGTTAACCGGATTTGTTTCCCGATAAAACCATTGCAGCGGGCCTACTTCAACTATTTTCTCATCAATTGACATTATTTTACTGGTTAAGTAGTCAAACAATAAGGCGGGTATTCCCCGCCCTACTTACCTAATAGTTGGGTTCGCACATAGTACCTTACCCAACTAATTACAGCCGCCCTTAGAAATTCATTTCAGCAGCTTGAACTTTTTCGACCTGTTTCTTCTTGAGAACCAGCATAATTTGAGCCAGCATCGTCAAAGCCACGAAAGCCATCAATCCTTTAACGCGATCGGCACTTTGCAGCACAATCTCCACGTCTTTTTGACCGAAGCCGCCCACATTAGGATTGTTCGTCAAAAGTTCGCCTGCTGCAACTGTTTGTCCTTCGGAAACAATCAGTTCTGGGCCTGCTGGAATCGTATCAACAACGGCTGCACCTTCAGCAGGTTGAATTGTCACTTGATAACCGCCATCTTCCTGTTGAGCAATCTTAGAAATGCTGCCAGCTACCGAAGCATTGTAAACAGTATTATTGCTCTTTTCGCCAGTAGGATAAACCTGACCGCGACCGCGGTTGCCTCCGACATAAATTTGGTATTTGCCGTAGTGAACCGACTTGTCAGTTTCCGGATTCGGCGACAAAACTGGGAATACCAATTCTTTGTACTGTTCTCCCGGCACCGGGCCCACTAAAAGAATATTTTCTTGGGTTTCGCTGTAAGGTTGGAAGTAAAGATCGCCGACTTTTTCCTTCATTTCTTCGGGAATTCTGTCAGCGGGAGCAATCTTGAAACCTTCGGGCAACATCACAACTGCACCGACATTCAAGCCGCCTTTGCTGCCGTCGCCGACAACTTGTTGCACGCTAGTATCGTAGGGAATCTTGACAATAGCTTCAAACACTGTGTCAGGCAAAACAGATTGCGGTACTTCAACTTGAGTCGGTTTTGCACCGAGGTGACAGTTAGCGCAAACAATGCGGCCTGTTGCTTCGCGGGGAGTAGCGGGTGCTGTTTGCTGAGCCCAGAAAGGGTAAGCAAATGCTGCTTGGGGAAGTGCGATATCGCTGGTGAGGAAAAATCCTGCAGCGGCGATCGCAATTAAGGCAGTTTTCGCGATCGTCCTGGCACTGCGGCGAAATATCGCAGATAAATTAGTTTGTGGCATTAGAGTATTCAATCTCAAAGGTCTAACAATTTGGTCATTGGTCAGTGGTCATTGGTCATTGGTCATTGGTCATTGGTCATTGGTCATTGGTCATTTGTTATTGGTTATTTGTTATTGGAACTAACTACTAACGAGTAACCACTAACTACTAACGAGTAACCACTAACGACTGGCTACTAACTACTGACTGCTGACTGCTGACTGCTGACTAATGACTAATAACTATGACCACCAAGGTTCTTCGCCGGTGCGGAAATCAGTTTCTTTCCAAGTTGTAAAAGCGATCTTGTCATCTGCGACAGTGGCGTGGGCCAGGGCCAGAGACAAAGGCGCGGGGCCGCGCACCACTTTGCCCTCATTGTTGTATTGAGAACCGTGGCAAGGACAGATAAACTTGTTTTCGCTAACATTCCAAGGCACGACGCAACCCAAGTGAGTGCAGACTGCATTGATGCCGTAGTCGGCGATAGATTGGTCTTCTTTCACCACAACATAGGTGGGGTCGCCTTTGAGACCTTGGGCTAAGCTGCGATCGCCCGCAGGGTGCGAAGCCAAATATTCGCTAACGATGATGTCGTTACCCAAAGCATCTTTAGCTGTCACTCCGCCGCCAACTGCCCCACTCGCCGGAGGAACAAAATATTGGACAACGGGATAGAGTGCGCCCAGTGCCACACCTGTGACTGTACCGAACGTCAGCAAATTCATAAATTGGCGACGCCCCATATCGGGAACATCGGGATTTCCAGCAGAAGATTGAGCCATGACCTGCCTTTACGGTTTTAAGTTACGTTTGTTTGTTAGCTGGAGCGCGAACTTGTACGTGCAGAGGAAGGAGGATAATTGCCGTTAATCTGCTCGCACAAATTTTAGGCCGCGAAAATTCCTTTTAAGAATGCGCCTTCCAGCCTTTATTAGAGTATTATTACATTTTTTGAACTTTGTCTTTTATTGTTTAATGGATTAACTCAGGAGCAACCATGACGGGCAAGGATTTACACCAGCTACTGCTAGAAAAATGGGGAAAGTCTTACGATATCAGATTGCGGCGAACACGGGGCAAGATTTTTGTGCAAGTTATGTGGAAATATCTAGAACAGGCATCTTTTCCGATGACGGAGGCTGATTATTTCGAGCATTTGGATGCGGTGGCCAATTACCTCAACGGCTGGGGGAGCACAGAACAGGTGAGAGAATACATCGTAACTACTCGCGATCGCCCCCGCTTGGGTAAAGCTGTCAGCGTTCCTCTAGATTTGGGTGAAAGAGCCTCGGAGTGGTTGCTAGACGAGTTTTGAATCAGTCATCAGTCCTCAGTCATTAGTCCTCAGTCATTAGTCCTCAGTCATTAGTCCTCAGTCATTAGTCCTCAGTCATATCAAATCCAGTTACATCCGAATGATACCGGAGTGCGAGCCTCCCCGCTTGGCTGCGCCGAGGGAAACCAAAGTGCTACATCCGAATGATACCGGAGTGCGATCGTCTCCCCGCGCTTTGGGAAACTAGAGCGATCGATCGCTGTGCTCGCACCAGCTATTGTGTGGCGGGCTTTCCGGCGGCGCGGGCCCTGCTGTGGGATTTAAATGCTGCAACAGCTTGTGGGGCTTTTTTAATTTTGGGCGATCGGACTTCTAGCTTACCAAAATCATCGCAACCAATTTCTGTCAACAATTTCACCAAAAAACGAGGGAGAAGCCCCTGGTTTTAGCCATGAGGAGGAAAGCGGCAGCGACGACCGTCGCCGTGGAATGATCGCAACTTGAGTCGCAATGATATGATAAGTGCAGCGATTAAGAATAACCATCTACGTGTTGAAGCATTTTAGTCTCGGTGAGATTCCGGCACAGTAAGCCACTACTGCCTTTGAGCAGGAAGCCTATTTAACTGACAAAAAATATCAAAATGTGGAGCGTACCTATCTGGCATAAGTGATGGACTCCGAAAGCAGAAAAAAGCTAAAAGTATACGCAAAGTTTGGAGTCGTCCATGCTGAGTGGGTAGAGGTGCATTGATAACGCCTTTGAAAGTCCCTTTGTGGTCTAATCAAGAATCCCCCTGATTCATCAGTGAGGAGTATCAACTACAATGAGTGTCAGATATCTTGTGAAATTTAGGAGAATGTTGTAATGGGTGTTGCACTGGGAATGGTTGAAGTCTTAGGATTTCCCGCTGCAGTAGAAGTTGCGGACTCAATGGTGAAAGCAGCCAGTGTTACTTTAGTTCGCTATGAGAAAATAACCCGCGCCTACTGGACAATTATAGTGCGAGGAGATGTCTCTGAAGTGCAAGCAGCAGTGGCTGCTGGAATTGAATCAGTTAAAAAGGTCGATGGCGGAAAGTTGCTATCGTATCACATAATTGCTCGTCCCCACGAGAATCTGGATTACGTTTTGCCGATCGGCTACACTCCTGAAGTCGAACAGTTCCGAATGTAGTCAAAGTTTTGACAAAACTTGGGTGTTGAATTTTAAGTTTTAGTAATTATAGAGGCGCGGGCGATCGCGTCTCTATATTTTTTTTCCTGCGAGTCGATATATTTTTGTGCTGTGTTTATCTGCGGTATATTTTGCCGAAACAACAGCCAGAATAACTTGGAACTCTTAACCGCAGATTAACGAAGATCAACGCAAATAATACAATCACCCAGTAATCAAATCACTGGCGGTGATTGTGATCTGAACTCCCTTGAGAATTCCGATGATTTCGCCATTTTGACGAATCTCGGTATCGGAACCATTCAACTGAGAAATTATGTCTGTAAACGGAGCGGGAGAACTTACCAAAAGTTTATCTTCACCTTGTTTGAAGTCAGCAACAGTATCTATTCCCAAACCGCTCCAAAGCCTAAACTTGTCAGCCCCCTTACCACCAACCAGGTAGTCATTACCGCTCATACCACCAAACAATAAGTCGTCGCCCCCCCCGCCAATCAACGTTTCGCTGCCGTCTCCGCCAAGGAGAGTATCGTTAAATAACAGAGAACCATAAGCTACTTCGATGCCCGAGAGCGAGTCTATGCCACCTAGCCCGTCGGAAGCCCGACCTAGCCCAGACCCGTTACCGAGTGACCCCAAGTTGAGATAGACGCCCGTTCTTCCAAAACTGTAAGATACTGTGTCGATGCCATTTCCTCCGTTGAGCAAGTCATTGCCAGCCCAGCCATTGAGCAAGTCATTGCCAGCCCCGCCATTGAGCAAGTCCTTGCCAGCACCACCCCACAAAGAGTCATTACCGCGTCCGCCCAAGAGCGTTTCATTCTGGCTCCCGCCGCCAACTAAGGTGTCGTCGAAGTAAGAACCGATAACGACTTCAAAGCCCGAAAGCGAGTCTACACCGCCCAACCCATCGGTAGTCCTGCCTAACCCAGAACGGTCGCCGACTTCGCCTAACTGAAGATTGATACCAGTGATCGCATCGCTGTAAGATACTGTGTCGATGCCATCTCCACCATTGAGCAAGTCATTGCCAGCAAGACCCGACAAAGAGTCATTACCGCCCTTGCCCAAGAGCGTTTCATTGCCGCTCCCGCCAACTAAGGTGTCGTTAAATCCAGAACCGATCGCTACTTCGATGCCGGAGAGCGAGTCTATGCCGCCCTGCCCGTCGGAAGCCCGACCTAACCCAGACCCGTCGCCGACTGCCCCCAACTCGAGATAGACACCCGTTCCTGCATCGCTGTACGATACTGTGTCGATGCCATCCCCGCCATAGAGCAAGTCATTGCCAGCTCCGCCATAGAGAATGTCATTCCCAGCATCGCCATAGACGCTATCATTGCCAACCCCGCCATAGAGATTGTTATTGCCAACTCCGCCATCGAGCCAGTCATTGCCATTGTTGCCCAAGAGAAAGTCATTGCCAACCCTGCCATAGAGAAAGTCATTGCCATCTTCGCCATCAAGATAGTCATTGCCAACCCCGCCATCAAGATAGTCATTGCCAACCCCGCCATAGAGATTGTCATTACCAACCTCGCCATCAAGCCAGTCATCGCCAACTCCGCCATCGAACCCGTCATCGCCATCCCCGCCATAGAGAAAGTCATTGCCATTGTTGCCAAAGAGATAGTCATTGCCCTTAAAGCCCAAGAGAGTGTCATTACCAGCCAGGCCATTTATATACTCATCGAAATCAGAGCCGCGTAAGTAGTCAGCATCCGGAGTGCCATTTATTGTTGCCATTTATTTAATTCCAGATTGAGATTAAGAAACTGAAACCGTCAAAAAGGTAAAAATTTACAGTGTGAATTTTTCAAATGAACTTACTAAAAAATTCACCCAAAAAACCAACAAGCCTCCTATCTTAGGCAGCCAGAAAACTCAAAAGATATAGCTAGACTTCAGTGAGCCAGGTTGACTCTCTTGCTGAAGTTTTACGTTCTTGTTCAGTAATTTCACTGTGTCGGTATGTTATCTCTAAATCGAATACTCAGGATCGGCTCGTGTCAAATCTTCATGTAAACCTTAAAAACTTAATTATTAAAATAACTTATGATGACCAGCCCGATCGCCTAAAGAATAGTGTGAATTAAGGGTCAAAACCTTGACCCCAGACACCTAACACTAAACTTTGCTAATGTGAATTTAATATTTTATATTAAATACTTATCAAACCGATACTAAATCAGCAAAGATTATCATATAAAACAATCAACTTACTCAAATAGCTGAGAAGCTTAGCTTTACACAATGTTTATAAGCTTACTTAAGTAAATAGGGAATTCGCCCTCAAAATAGCTGAAGCGATGTTTTTAAGATAAGTTGACAACAATCCCAATCTCGGCTAAAAATAGCAGACAATTTAAAAATTCAGATGTTCGGTAACTTTTACATTGTCTGCTATTCTTAATTCTCATCGCCCTAAAAGCTTCACCAAACCAACCCCGCCAAAATACAAGCTCAGCACCGCACCTCCTAAAAGACTTTGCGTTAAAGGGTCAGTAGAAGGCGTTAACACCGCTCCCAAAACTGCCGCTCCCAAGACTACATACCGCCAGCCGGAGAGCATTTGCTTGGAAGAAAATATGCCCAAAACGCCGAGCAATACTTGGACGATCGGGATTTGAAAAGCTAAGCCGGTGCTGAACATTAACAGCAGCACAAATTTAAAGTATTTGTCGATCGACCACAACTCCTCTACAACATCCGCCCCATAGCTAACAAAGAAGTTGAGCGCCGCCGGAATCAGAGCAATGTAAGCAAAGACTAACCCGCCCAAAAATAGGAAACTCGAACCGAAAAACACCGGCCCCAGCAACCTGCGTTCTTTGCGAGTCAAGCCGGGGAGAACAAACAGCGCTATCTGGTAAAAAATAAACGGACTGGCGAGGAGCAAACCGCTGTATCCCGCTACTTCGATAGAAACAAAGAAATACTCCCCCGGAGCTAGTTGCAGAAACTTGACGGGCCCGGCCGGTACTTCGAGCAGTTGCACGATGGGTTTAACTGTGAAAAAGCAACCGATTACAGCGATTACTACTGCAATTAGCGAGTAGAAAAGTCGCTGTCGCAATTCTTCTAAATGGTCGAATAAAGACATTTCAACTTCGTCGGGAAGTTCGTCGAGAAATTCGTTTTCTAAGTTGCGGGAACCCAGCGCACCGCCGGCGATTGGTGCAATGCTGTTTTCCTGGCTAATTGCTTCGAGGTTGTTGTCGGAACCTTGTTCGGATGTCTCCAAGTTTGAGGGAGCAGTCATAGGAAATCGGTAATTGGTAAGGGGGTAATTGGGAAGGGGGAATGGGTAATTGAAAATTGGTAATTGGTAATTGGTAATTGGAAATTGGGAATAGTTATTTCATAATTGCTCCGACTTCCTTCTTCATTCTTCATTCTGACTTCAGCAGCAGAAGGAACGATCGATAATTAATCCGTGTAGGGGTATCAAAATCCGTGTATTGCCTTCATTATTCAATCCCGATCGCAATTTTGCCGATCGCGCGGCCCGTTTCGCTGTAAGCGTGGGCTGCTGCTACTTCTTGTAAGCTGTAAGTGCGATCGACAATCGGCTCAACTTTCTCGGATTCTATTAATTCCCGCAAAGCGCCTAAATCGCTGGGGTTGGCATTGGCTAGAATGAATTTAGCGTTTTTACCCGATATAAACCAGCTTGTTAACATCGGTGCGAGGTTGTCTAAACTCGGCAAAGTCGAGATATAAACTCCCTCTGCGTGCAGGACTTTTTCGCATTCCGCAAATGTTCTTGTCCCGACAGCATCCAAGATTATATCATATTTTTCGGGCTGTTGAGTAAAGTCAATTTCTGCGTAATCCAGAACAAAATCTGCTCCCAAACTCTTGACAAATTCTCTATTTTTAGCGCTGCAAACTCCCGTTACTTCCGCATTCATTGCTTTCGCAACTTGCACGGCAAAAGTGCCAACTCCGCCGGAAGCGCCGTTAATCAATACTTTGTTTGCTGCTTGAATTTGACCCAAATCCCTGAGCGATTGCAAAGCAGTTAAACCTGCGATCGGTACTCCTGCTGCTTCTGCATGAGTGATGTTTTTAGGTTTAATTGCGGCACTCGATTCTGGCACGGTGGCGTATTCGGCACAAGCACCGCCAGTTAGGGGATTTAAGAAAGTATAAACTTCATCTCCGGGTTGAAATTGGGTGACTTCCCGGCCGACTTCCACGACAACTCCAGAGATGTCAGAACCGACTATTCGAGGAAAGTTATATCCTGTTAATAGTTGCAGGTGTCCTTGCCGGATTTTCCAGTCTACCGGATTGACGCTGCTAGCGCGAACTCGCACTAACAATTCGTTGGATTTGGCGATCGGCTTTTCCAATTCTCGGTACTGCAATTCCTCGGCTGAACCGTAGCGATCGAACGCAACTGCTTTCATGGCAAATTTTCCGGTTTATTTCCAATAGAACACTCAATCCTTTACAATTACAGCACATTCGATCTAAATGTGACACAGCAAATTGAGCTAGCCTTGTAGCAGCGGGCGATCGACTCTTGGAGGCCTCCTGACCGAAAGCATCCAGGATACAAGCCCCCGGATTCATTCCTTCGCAGACTCAGGACCCAGAAATAAAAAACCTGTATCCGAGAAACTTGCCCCCCGAATTTATCCGTGGGGTCAATGCTTCAATCTAAAATCTAAAATCTAAAATCTAAAATCGATTGACAGGGCGCAGGCGTGAGACAATGGGCCCGCTGGCGAGCGTGCGATCGACTAGGGATTAAAGTTAATAGGAACAGGGCGGGCGATCCCATAACCCTGAGCATAATCTACTCCAATCTCCCGCAATTTTTCTAAGATAGTCTCGTCTTCGACAAACTCAGCTATAGTTTCAAGATTCATCGCATGGGCAATACGATTAAAGCCTTCAACGAGCGCTTGAGAAATCAAATTATGACTAATGTTCTTGACAAAAGCACCATCAATTTTTAGATAATCAACTGGTAAATTTATCAGATACGCAAAGGAACTCAACCCACTGCCAAAATCATCTAAAGCAAAGCAACAGCCAATTTTTTTGAGTTCGCTCATGAAATATCTGGCTTGCTCAAAGTTCGCGATCGCGGCAGTTTCCGTGATTTCAAAACCAATGGTTTGTGGGGGGACTTGGTAGCGAGAGAATTGTTCGATTAAAAACCTCATAAACTGAGTATTACTAATGCTAGCCCCAGAGAGATTGATCGTATACAAGCCTTGACTAAGAACATCTTTCTCCGGCAATTTGTGATAGTTAGAGAAAAATTTTTCGATGACCCAACAATCTATCTCAGTTATCAACCCGTAACGCTCGGCGGCTGGAATAAACAGATTTGGAGATACTATTTTTCCATTTTCGTCCATCATTCTAATCAAAATCTCATAATGCTCTACTAATGGTTGAGAGGTAATAGAGACAATCTTTTGGTAGTAGAGACAAAAACGATTAGTTTCCAGCGCTCGGCTGATTTTGGAAATCAACTGTCTCTCACCACGTTGTTTAATTAGTTCGTCATCATCTAGACTATAAATATGAACACAGTTGCGCCCTCTGGCTTTGGCGGCATAACAAGCTGCATCAGCCGCTCCCAGAAGCTCCATCAAATCTCGGCTGGTTGGGTCAATGGCAACAACTCCAATGCTGACTCCGATGATAAAGGTTTTGCCATTCCACATAAACCGAAACTGATGCACTAGGTCTTTGAGGTTTTCGGCAATCTGAGTTGCTTGAGAGATCGAACATTGAGTGAGCAAAATACCAAATTCATCACCTCCCAAGCGAGCCAGCATATCATTAGCACGGACTCCCTTTTGAATAAGTGCGGTGACTTGGCGCAGTAGCTCATCGCCAGCAATATGACCTGCGGTATCGTTAACGACTTTGAACTGATCTAAATCTAAATAACAGAGAGCGTGGTGCTGATTGCTGTCTTTAACAGAGGCGATCGCATCAACTAGGTGCTGCTCAAATCTGCGACGGTTGATTAACCCCGTCAGGGCGTCGTGACTGGCTTCCCAAGAGAGTTTATGGGTGAGATAGCGCGATTCCGTAACATCATGAAAGACCATGACTGCCCCGATAATTTGACCTTGGCGGTCTCGAATCGGTGCTGCCGAGTCAGCAATGGGATACTCGGTTCCATCATGGGCAATCAGAATAGTATTGTTAGCTAAGGTCACAATTCGCTCCTCTAATAGAGCCTTGTTTATAGGATTCTCTACTGGCTCTCGCGTTACTTGATCGACAATTAGGAAGACTGTAGAGAAAGGAACTCCTTGAACCTCATGAGTTTTCCAGCCTGTCAGTCGCTCCGCTATCGGATTGAAATATCTCACATTACCTTGGGCATCAGTAGTAATGACGGCATCGCCAATGGATTGCAGTGTCACTTGGGCCAATTCCTTTTCGGCAAAGAGAGACTCTTCGAGACGTTGCCGTTCTTCAATTTCTCTCAAGAGACGTAAATTCTGCTTTTGGAGGCTTTGTTGCAGCCTTCGGATCGTTAGGTGGGTTTCGACACGAGCTAATACTTCTTCGACTTGAAATGGCTTAGCAATATAATCTACCCCTCCCGCAGCCAGCCCTTGCACCTTATTAAAAGTTTCATTTAGCGCACTCAAAAAAATTATTGGAATGTCGGCTGTGCGCTCGTCAGATTTTAATTTTCGGCAAACTTCATAACCATCAATATCAGGCAATTTAATGTCTAGTAAGATTAACTCCGTCGATGGCGATTGGGCGGCTCTGAGCGCCATTGCCCCTGTGATAGCACTGCGAACTTTATAACCCTCTGCCCTCAAAGTATCCCTGAGCAGACGCAGGTTATCAGGCAGATCGTCAACAATTAAAATATTGCCTCGGTAGTTTGTAGCTCGATCGCTCACCCTATCGCTCGTTATATCGACAATCATACTGATTTCCCTAGTTTCCTGCTAGAGGAATATAAGCCTATGCACCAATAGTATAGTTGAATTATTAGGTTATAAAGGTCACTTTAGGCAGAAAGAAGTTCTGCGAGCCGAGATAGGGCGCTGGCAACGGGGCGCAGCCCTACAAAATCTGCATTGTTCGGCTAGGGGCAGTCCCCTCGCGGTTGCCCTTCTTCGCTTCGCGTAACATCAGAAGAACATGGTTTTAACCCAAGCAGGCGATTTATGAACAAGCGCATTTCTCACATGGCAAGTCTACTCGTCATTGCAATTGGATGTCTAGTCCTGCTGGGTTGGCAATTTGACATCTCCCTACTCAAAAGTGGTTTTCCCGGTATGACTTCGACCATGAAAGCAAACACAGCAATTTGCTTTTTGCTGGCTGGAGTGTCTTTGAGATTGTTGCAGTACCAAAGAACCCGACTGCACAATCGCATCGCTCAAGGGATGGCAGGATTGATAATCATCATCGGTCTGCTGACGCTGAGCCAGTATATTTTTGGTTGGAAGCTGGGTATTGATCAGTGGCTTTTCCCAGATTTTGTGTCTTCAGCGACTCCTTATCCGGGAAGAATGGGAGTAAATACCGCCCTAAATTTTGTGCTGATGGGACTAGCACTGTTACTGTTAGGGCAAAATTCCCAACGAATTACTTGGTGGGCTCAGATTTTTAGTAGTCTTGCAGCTTTAATTTCTCTACTAGCTTTATTTGCACACCTATTCAATGTCGATATTCTTGAACGTTTGGCCACAATTACGACGACTCAACCCCTAAACACGATCGCCACCTTTTTCATCCTCTATGGAGGAATTTTATGCCTCCGCCCCAAGGAAGGATTAATGCAAGTAGTAACCAGTGCCCTAGTTGGCGGAGTAATGGTTCGGTGGTTGCTGCCTTGGGGGACTATCTTTCCAGTGACAGTGAACTGGTTCACTCTTCAGGGACAAAAGTTAGGCTGGTATAACGTTAATTTTGCCTATACATTGCGTTCAACTGTTCTGGTTGTCACGTTCTCAATTCTCATCTTGGCGACGGCTCGCTTTTTAAACCAGATAGATTACAAGCGCCAACAAGCGGAAAAAGAAATTAAAAAATTTAACGAAAGTTTAGAAATTCTTGTGGCTGAACGAACAGATGCTTTACAAAAATCGCAGGCTCGTTTTGCGGGAATTCTAGAAATCGCCAATGATGCAATTATTTCAGTCGATCGCACTCAACGCATTACCCTGTTTAATAAAGGGGCCGAAAAGATGTTTGGCTATAAAATTGAGGATATTTTAGGGAAGCCACTGAATTTACTGCTGCCAGAACAGTTTAGAGATGCACATCCGCAGCATATCAAACAATTTGCACAGTCTTCTACCAGAGCGCGAAGGATGGGAGAACGAGGCGAGATTTTGGGTCGTCGTCAAGATGGAACGCAGTTTTCGGCTGAAGCCTCTATTTCTAAGCTGGAAATGAGAGACGAAACGGTATTTACTGTTATTCTGCGCGATATTAGCGATCGCAAACAAATTGAGATGGCTTTACGAAACAGTGAAGAGCAGTTTCGCCATGCGTTTGAAGATGCCTCTATCGGGATGGCGATCGTTTCACTTGATGGGCACTGGATTAAAGTCAATCCTGCCTTATGTCAGATTCTTGGCTACTCCTCAGAAGAGTTGTTAGCGTTAACTTTCCAAGACCTTACCCATCCTGACGATTTAGACCGGGATCTTAGTTATGCAAATCAACTATTAGGAGGAACTATTTCAACATACCAACTAGAAAAACGGTATTTCCATAAACAAGGACATATTATTTGGATTATTCTTAATGGGTCGCTAGTACAAGATGAACAGGGAAATCCACTGCATTTTATCTCTCAAATCCAAGAAATTACTGCTCGAAAAGAAGCTCAAAAAACGCTAGAGATTCAAAGCGTTATCATGAATAACATGGCAGGAGGAGTGTGTCTGATCAAAGCCTCAGACCTCCTGCTCGTCTACACCAATCCTACCTTTGACGCTATGTTTGGCTACAAAGAGGGCGAACTCGCAGGTCAAGCCCTTGGTGTCTTGAATTATGTCGATACAAATTTTACACCAGATGTAACCGTTCTAGATATCGTAACTCAAATTGAACAGACTGGAGAAGCGAAGTATGAAGTCCACAATAGAAAGAAAGATGGAACTCTCTTTTGGTGCAGAGTTCATACATCCAGGTTTGAGCATCCTGAATACGGAACTGTCTATGTTGCCGTTCAGGAAGACGCAACAGAGCTAAAACTGGCTGAGCAAGCCTTACAAGCTACCACAAATCGCCTCAACTTTCTTCTAAACTACAGCCCCGCACTCATTTTTAGCAGTAAACCTGCTGGCGATTATGGAGCAACGTTCATGAGCGAAAATATCCAAGATATATTGGGCTACGAAAGCCGCGAGTTTTTAGAAGATTCTAAATTTTGGGTGAATCACTTACACCCAGATGATGTAGAACCAGTGCTTAATGGCTTAGCAAATGTATTCGCTAATGATTTTTATTTCCACGAATACCGTTTGCGTCGAGCGGATGGGGTTTATCGCTGGATGCTCGGTCAACTTAGGCTAATTCGAGATAATTCAGGTACACCAGTAGAAATTTTGGGATATTTAATTGACATTAGCGATCGCAAACAAGCTGAGTTGGAATTTCATCAGGCAAATGAAGCAAACCAAGCCAAGACTGTCTTCCTCGCCAATATGAGCCACGAACTCCGCACCCCCCTCAACTCAATTTTGGGATTCACGCAATTGATGAGCTATGATAGAAATCTGACTCCTTCTCTCCAAGAACGTTTACAGATTGTCAATCGTAGCGGTAGACATTTATTGGACTTGATTAACGATATTTTAGATTTATCCAAAATAGAGAGCGGACGGATGACCCTCAATCCTTCTGAGTTTGATTTGACCAGTTTGCTGACTTCTATTGAAGAAATGTTCCAAGTTAAAGTCCAATCTAAAGAATTGCAACTCATTTTCGAGCTAGAGCCAGACCTTCCTCAATTTGTGCATAGCGACGAGAAAAAACTATATCAAGTTTTGGTCAATCTCCTCGGTAATGCGATTAAGTTTACCAACCAAGGAAGCGTCACCCTACGGGCAAGAGCAGCACAAAGAGACAAAACATCCTGTCACCTATATTTTGAAGTTGAGGATACAGGCGTGGGAATTGCGCCCACAGAAATTGATAAATTATTTAAGGTATTCGTGCAAGCCCAAGCTGGGAATAATTTGAGTCAAGGTACGGGGCTTGGTTTAGCAATTAGTCAAAAACTCGTCAAACTTATGGGCGGTATGATTCGGGTTAAAAGCACTTTGCACCGAGGTAGCACTTTTTCCTTTGAGATTGGTGTACAGTTACCTCAAGCAGAGTCCTTACCCCCAGAATCAATTAATCAAAGAGTAATTGGTTTAGCTCCCGGACAACCGACTTACCGCATTCTTATTGTTGAAGATTTAGAAGAAAATCGCCGCTTGTTAGTCGAGATCCTTACCTCGGTTGGTTTTGAGGTGAGAGAAGCCAAACAGGGAGTGGAGGCAGTCTCACTGTGGGAGAGTTGGCGGCCGCACCTGATTCTGATGGATCTGCGAATGCCGATCGTGGATGGCTACACAGCTACTAAATATATTAGAGAACGCCCTCAAAGCCAAGAAACCGTCATTATTGCTTTAACTGCCAGTGTTCTGGAAGAAGAGCGAGAGAAAGTTCTTATGGCTGGCTGTAACGACTTTATGAGCAAGCCATTTCAGCAGAGAGAACTTTTTGACAAACTCGCTAAATATTTGGGAGTACAATATATCTACGAAGTCGTAGAACAAACTCCACAAAAACAATTAGTTGAAACGGTGTCTGTAGAAGATATATCCATGATGCCCCCTCAGTGGTTAGAACAAATGTATCAAGCCGCTTACTATCTCGATACCGAAGTTATGAACGAATTAATCGTACAAATTCCAGAATCCAAAGCAAGTTTGTCCAAAGCACTAACCGATTATATCAATAATTTTAATTCTGATATAATTATGGAGCTGATTCGACCTTTGCTGCCGAAGCCGCTGTAGTTATCGAGTTTAATGACAAAGAAGCATAGGAATGAGAATTAAATAACTTCCACAAGATTGTGGGATGGGCGTCCCGCCCGTCCTTTTTGGACGGGCGGGACGCCCATCCCACAATAACAATTAAAATTGTAAGTTATTTAATTCGCGATCCATAGTGCTGTAAGCAGTGGCTATATTTCCCATAAAAATCAACTTGGGAAAGGATTTGATTTTTTTTGGAAATGTCTATTGCAGATATTCATCAGCATGAGGAAATGGCATACACATTAGATGGGATGTGCTGTATCATATAGCAATTCTATTTCGTGTGTGAAGGGGATTTATTTTTTTACTAACCGCAGAGGGCGCAGAGGTCACAGAGAAAGAGAAAAGAGAGACATAAATGATTGATTTAACTGGAAAGGTAATTTTAGTAACTGGTGGCTCGAAAGGGATTGGTGCAGTGACGGTGCGGACTCTGGTTAATGCTGGGGCCGAGGTGATTTTGCATTACTTTCGCAGTCAGAAAGAAGCTGAAGCGGTAGCAGCAAGTGTAGCGGGCGATCGCTGTTATTTATTGGCAGCAGATTTGATGGTGGAAAACGCGGCCTCGACTTTGTGGCGAGATGCTTTAAAATGGCGGGGCCATATTGATATTTTAGTTAATAATGCGGGGATTATGCAGTCAGCGGGTATCGAGGACGAGTTCGATATTTGGTCGTCAGCTTGGCAGCAAACTCTACAAGTTAATTTAGTTGCCGTTGCTGACTTGTGCCGGGAATCTATTCTGCATTTTCAAACTCGCAGGGCCGGTACAATTATTAATATAGCAAGTCGTGCTGCTTTTCGCGGCGATGACCCGAATTATCTGCACTACGCCGCTTCTAAAGGTGCTATTGTTGCTTTAACTCGCAGCATTGCTAGAGGGTTTGCGGCTGATAATATTTTTGCTTTTACAGTTGCACCGGGATTTGTCAGTACAGAAATGTCTAATCAGTTTATTCAGGAGTTCGGTGAAGCTGATATTATTCGCGATATCCCGATCGGCAAAATCGCCCCTCCTCAAGATGTTGCCAATGTTATCGCGTTTTTAGCATCGGGTTTGGCTACGCACGCTACCGGGACTACGATCGACATTAATGGAGCCTCTTACGTGCATTGAGACAATTACTCTAAAATACCTCTCAAGGCTCACGCTGACATCTTTTAAAACAAACTAATTTATCACTTTAGCAAGACGCTAAAAACATCATAAATCATTTAGGGTTAGATAAAAAGATAGTCTGAGGAAATTTGATTATGACAACCGATAATGGTAGCAACACAAAACGAGTTGCCATACTCATTGAAAATGGAGTAGAAGATTCCGAATTTCTAGTTCCTTACAACGCCTTAAAACAAGCAGGATTTGAAGTAGTTGTCCTCGGTTCGCGCACCAACGAAAAGTATGCAGGGAAACAAGGAAAAGTTGCCCAGCAGGCTGACGGAACTACCACAGAAGCATTGCCCGCAGAATTCGATGCAGTGATAATTCCCGGCGGGATGGCTCCTGATATGATGCGGACTAATCCCAATACAGTACGTTTTGTACAAGAAGCATTTGAGCAAGGAAAAATTGTCGCTGCTGTTTGCCACGGCCCGCAAGTTTTGATTGAAGCCGACTTGCTCAAAGGCAAAAATGCCACAGGTTTCTTGGCAATTAAAACAGACATGATCAATGCCGGAGCTAACTACATCAACGAAGCTTTAGTAGTTGACGGCAACTTGATTACTTCCCGCCAGCCTGGAGATTTAGCAATATTTACCACCGCAATTCTGGCTCGCCTCGGTTACGGCGGAAAAGAAGTCGGTTTGCCAGAAGAAACTGACACAAATGCAGAATGGTGGAAATTAGCTAATGGTTGGGGAGGTTCGACACAAGGCGACATTGTTAAAGGTTTGAATACCGCCCTCGCAGGGGAACGCTATGCTTGCGAAGCGTTTCAAAATTATGCGGAAAAAACCCAAGACAGCGATTTGCGATCGCTCTTGAAAGAAATGATTCAAAACAAACAGCACCACATCATCGCTCTCGAAAGTCGCCTCAACGATTTTGGTGAAAAACCCTCAATTCCTGCCCAAATTGCTGACAAATACGCTAAATTAAAAGCTTCGATGCAAGGAAGCGATGAAACGTTTTTGCTGCGGAGCACTCTCGGTGAATTGCAAACCGGTGTTGTCGATATCAACAACCTGCGGGTGAAGTTCACAGATCCGGTATCAACGGCTATTTTGACAGAAATAGAATCGGATTTGTCTAAGTGTGAACAAGTCGTTGCTAAACTCTTCCGCGCCCGTGCAGTTTCCCAGGAAATTAAGTCGCCTAAACCTTCAACTAGCCCCGCTGTAAAAATGTAATCAGCAAGGGGATAAATAAGTTTGTAGTTGTGTTGAGTTGTTAAAACCCCCCCCATATCGCAACTACCAACTTGCTCTGCAATCCTACAATATACGCCTTGGCGTTAAAATAAAACCCAACACTAAAAAGCAGATATTCAACTAACTGCAAGGTGGAGGGTTTTATTTAATGGGTTTTATTTTTGTTTCACCGGGACACGGGGGGTTTGAAGGAAGCTTGCGGCATCCGGGGGCGGTACAAGCCCCCGGATTCATCCGTGCAGAAATAAAAAATATAGTATCCGATAACCAGCGCCCGGATATATCCGTAAAGTCGCTTTCTTCAATGCTTCAAATCTCAAATCTCAAATCTCAAATCTCAAATCTCAAATCTCAAATCTCAAATCTCAAATCGATTAACCAGCCCTCGGATATATCCGTAATATCATGTCCGATGGATTAACCATAATATCCCGGTCGGGGCGGGTTTTTGAGATTGTCAATTATTGGCAGGTATTGTTGGTGAACCCGCCCCTACAACAATCGCGATCCCTCGACAGGAAATGATATGAGGTCGCTTTCTTCAATTCTTCAATCCTTCAATTCTTTAAATCTAAAATCTAAAATCTAAAATCTAAAATCGATTGGCTTGTTCCCTCTTCCTTTAGACAGGAGACACCTGGGCTATAAATGCGCTACTGTGTTGCCAATATTTTGATGAGGAAAAAAGGCCGTGGTTCCCTTACGCGATGAAAATCCCATTACTATCACTCCCTATGTCACCTACGGGCTGGTTGCCGCAAACATATTAGTATTTTTGTACGAACTCAGTTTGGGCGATCGAGAATTAACCCAATTCTTCTACTCTTGGGCAGTAATTCCTTGCCAGTTAAGCAATATGTGTCGGGTTGCTCTGCCAGCTTCGCCATTTCCCGAATGGACAACACTAATTAGCTCCCAATTCCTGCACGCAGGCTTTCTTCACATTGCCGGAAATATGTTATTTTTGTGGATTTTTGGCAACAACGTAGAAGAGCGTTTAGGACACGTCAAATTTATAATATTTTACCTTACTTGCGGCGTTTTAGCATCACTAACTCAGTGGTTTTTTTCCTCAGCATCTGCCATTCCGTCCCTAGGTGCTAGCGGCGCGATCGCAGGCGTGATGGGAGCTTACATTCTCAGATATCCCCAAGCCAAAGTTCTGACACTGCTACCCTTGGGAATCTTTATTACCACCGTCAGAGTCCCCGCTTTCTTCTTTCTAGGATTTTGGTTTGCACAGCAAGCATTGAGCGGCCTGGCTTCCTTGAATGCCCCGGCAAGTGTCGGCATGGAATCCGGGGGAGTTGCCTACTGGGCCCACGCCGGTGGCTTTGTTTTCGGCGCTATTCTCGGCCCTTTGTTGGGACTTTTTTCTGAAGATAATCAGATTTAATTTTTCACCGCAGATGAACGCAAATAAACGCAGATAAACTGCCAACAAAATCGGCGTTTATCTGCGTTTATCTGCGGTTTCAAACCTCTTATCTTCCTAGATAAAAGTGAAATCAAATTCCGAAAGAGAAGAAACCCCAGTTACACCATTTAACTTCGCCAAAATGCGAGAATCGCTGCCGGTGAGGTTATTGCCATTGCCGTCATAAATGATGTAAGTATTGCCCCCGGAATCGTAGGCAAACAAGAAAGCACTTCCTCCCAGAATATTTGCAGAAACAGTTGTCTGCACATTCAGCAGAACTTGGCTGTTACCGCCCAGATTCGCAAATCCGGGGGCAAAATTAAACTGATCGGCGATCGGCACACCGAGACCGCTAAAATCAGTAATCGCATCGTATCCGCCCGCCGCGATCGCAGCCTCGATCGCCGCCGAAGAAGCCGCATCAAAGCCAGGCCCACCTTGTGCAGGGCTGGTATAGCGGTATTGATTGCTGCCGCCGCCCCCCGTCATGGTATCTGCGCCGAGGCCTCCTACGATCACGTCGTTATCCACACCGCCATTAATCGTATCGTTGCCGCCTTGACCATCAATAGTATCGCTGCCCGCCAAACCGTCCAAATTGTCCGGCAAAGAACCCCCAACCAAATTGTTAGGCCCGCTATCAGCCGGCAAGATTTGAACGGTGACAGTACCTACGCCCGGAATTGTCCCGAATCCGTCGCTGACGCTGTAGGTGAAAGCAGTTGTACCCGCTACGTTGCCGGGGATGAATTGCACTTGAGAGACAAGATTTACAGCTACCCCCAGTTGTGGTGTGCTGACATTGATAATGCTGAGCGTCCCTTTTTGCGGGCTGGAATCGTTGGCCAGCACGTCGATGAAAGTGGGCAGCAAATTATTCGTATTGGTAAATACGATGCCGTCATTGACAGCAATCGGCGGCAGGAGAGTTGGAACAGTTACGGAGGTATCGAAAGAATTGATGTTAATGGCCACTGACGCTGCTGCGGTGCCGCCTTGGTCGTCAGCTACGCTGTAGCTGAAAGAACCGGCTTGCCCGATCGCGTTTGTTCCAGGTTGGAATTTCAGCCCGAGTAAATCCTGAACGGTTAACTTTTGGTTCACGGCGACCGGGTTCGTACCCGTAATTACCTGACCAAAAGTAGGATTGGGAAGTCCGACTACCGCGATCGACAGCGGCTGGCCCTCCGGGTCGCTGGGCGCCGAAATGCTCAGAGACAGAGGCAAATTCTGCAAACCAGTCACCGTCTTGCCCGCTTCCACCAGCGGCGGCTGGTTAGGAGTCGGAGATGTAAAACTCGGCGGACTCGGCCCCCCGCCCAAAGGCGGAGGGGGCGCCGCAGTGGGAGTCGGAACTATGGAAGGACTCGGACTCGGAGTTGTCGCGCCCGCAGTCGGACTCGGACTCGTACCCGGAACCTGTGTCGGCAATGTGCCCGTTGTGGGGTTCGTTGTTGTCCCCGTTGTCGGACTCGTGGTTGTCCCCGTTGTCGGGCTCGTTGTTGTCCCCGCTGGTGTGGGAGTTGTGGTCGCTGGTGTGGGAGTTGTGGTCGCTGGTGTGGGAGTTGTGGTTGCTGGTGTGGGAGTTGTGGTTGCTGGTGTGGGAGTTGTGGTTGCTGGTGTGGGAGTTGTGGTTGCTGGTGTGGGAGTTGTGGTTGCTGGTGTGGGGCTTGTGGTTGTCCCTGTTGTGGGACTTGTGGTTGTTCCCGTTGTGGGACTTGTGGTTGTTCCCGTTGTGGGACTTGTGGTTGTGCCCGTTGTGGGCCTTGTGGTTGTGCCCGTTGTGGGGCTTGTGGTTGTTCCCGTTGTGGGACTTGTGGTTGTGCCCGTTGTGGGACTCGTTGTTGTTCCCGTTGTGGGACTTGTGGTTGTGCCCGTTGTGGGACTCGTTGTTGTGCCCTCAATGGTGAAGGGATTGTCGTCTACGCGGGGTATTTGAGCTGTAGTGAACCGAGATTCATCTAGCGAGTTCGATCGAACATCAATCAACACCGCCAAAAATTCCCCAGTTCGCCTGTCCCTAATAATCGTGTTGCTAGAATTCGAGCCTTGGCCCTGGAAAATTTCTAACTCTGTAAAGTTCAGACCTCCAGCCAGACCGATCGAATCTCCCGCATTAAAATCTCTAATTACATCAGCATCGCCGATTTCGCGGCCGCCAGTAGTGAGAAACCCGTTGCTACCAGGCGACGTGCCCACCCTACCGAGAACAAAGATATCCGATCCGTCGCCTCCTGTCAGAGTATCCGATCCGCGATCGCCCGAAAGAACATCATCCCCAGCATCTCCAGACAAAGAATCATTCTCGTCGCCCCCGAAGATCAGGTCATCACCCTCGCCGCCGTCACCAGTATCGTTACCAACACCGCCGGTGATGACATCCCCGCCCTCGGAACCCAACAAAATATCATTGCCCCGAGCGCCGATCAGGCAGTCATTACCCGTGTCGCCAAAAACAGTGTCACTGCCCTTGTCGCCAAAAATCAGGTCGTCCTCGCCACCTCCGCGCAGACAGTCATTGCCTTTACCGCCGTACAGCGAGTCGTTGCCTTCAGCACCCAAGACAACATCGTTCCCCTGGTCGCCAAAAGCTACGTCACCGCCCTCCTCGCCAGAAACCAAGTCATCGCCTTTGCCGCCCCGCGCCGTGTCATTGCCGCGCCCGCCCTCAACAATATCTTTACCAGCGCCGCCGTTGAGAGAATCGTTACCGTCTTCGCCCCTGACTATATCGTCTCCGTCCCGACTCAGAAGCGTGTCGTCGCCGCCGCGCCCGGAAATCGTGTCATTGAACAAGCTGCCGATTAAATAGTTACTGCCGTCATTTGCGACAACTAAGCCATCGACAAAAAGTGGCTGTGGGGGAGGCGTGGGAACTGTCAGAGGTGGCCGCGGCACCGGGGTGATCGAAATGTCCGGGCTTGTCCCCGTCATCGTTGTCGAAGTCCCCGTCATCGTTGTCGAAGTCCCCGTCATCGTTGTCGAAGTCCCCGTCATCCCTGTCGAAGTCCCCGTCATCGTTGTCGAAGTCCCCGTCATCGTTGTCGAAGTCCCCGTCATCGTTGTCGAAGTCCCCGTCATCGTTGTCGAAGTCCCCG